>JAYVDQ010000364.1:0-5175 GCA_043749325.1 Chloracidobacterium sp.
TCACCGGCCTTTACAGCGGCGTCAATTTGCTCGGGCGGTGCTCCGGCGTGAAGCTTGCCGCTGAGGTCGATAAATTTCGTCTTGAAATCTACTCCGCCGGTCACAAGTCCAATGATCGGCGAGATAATGCCATCGGTAAAAGTTGTAATGATCTTTCCAAACGCGGCACCCAATATAACGGCGATCGCCAGATCGAGCACGTTGCCCCGCGCGATAAATGCCTTGAATTCACTAAACATAAACTTAGATTCCTCCGGTTGTTTTTTTATTGGATAAGGCGTCAGTCAGCCATAATATAGTTGGTATAGAGAGAATAAACAAACGAAAAGGCGGGTCGACCCGCCTTTTTCAATCAGAAAATATCCGAGATTTTGCTGTTCAAACCGTCGCCGCCTCGGCTGTTTCATCGTCGTCCGCTTCATCGTCATCGTCCGACAAAAAACCGGTATCATCATCGTCAGTATTCTCGGTGACCGTCTCGGTTTCATAAGCCGGCAACTCAGGCTGTTCTGTTTCCGCAGCCGCGGCGACCGCTTCTTCCTCCTGCGTTTCGCGGGCCTTGAGCATATTACAGCTGCCTTCGAGGATCGCCCCTTCTTCGACGATCAGGCGGGGTGACTGGATGTTGCCCATCACACGGGCAGTTCGGCCGAGGTGTAGTTTTTCCGTGGCAAAAATATCGCCATTTACGGTTCCATTTACCATCGCGGCGGCGACAAGGATGTTGGCGTCTACCTGGCCATTTGTTCCAATAATTAGGGTTCCCGATTCAGATGACACCGTGCCTATCAGGTGGCCATCGACGCGGAGCATTGCGTGAAATTCCGTTTCGCCGGTCAGCGTCGTGCCGTGTCCGACAAAGCCGCTCAGGCGGCCCTCTTTGATATCGCGGGCCATCGAATCGCTCTCAGAGATAGCTCCGCGGGTCGTCGCCGCTTGTGTCTCACTCGCGTACCGGTATGCATCCGCGGTGGCCGGCTGCTCCTGAAAATCTGTCGAACCCGGTTGGTCGGTTCTGTTGCCTCTGCCCATTCTGATCATAATGTATTTTAAACCTCGCTAAAATATTCTGCGCCGAAACCCATGGCATAAAGGAAATTGATGAAAGAATCGCCACCAGCGTTACGGCGTTTTTGCGCCCCGCCGCGAGTAAAATTACATTCATTATTCCCGTCCCCTAAATAATAAATGACTTTTGGGATATGGTCTAGTCCTTTTTTGAGGTTGTCAAACCTCGCCGGGCGTGTCAAGATTTATAGTTTTCGGAGGCTCACGGAAAAGATTGAAGGCTGAAACCAAACAGAAGACCAAATTGCTCAAGAAAATGGGCCGCGCTATCGAGGATTTTTCGATGATCGAAGACGGCGACAAGGTCATGGTCTGCCTGTCCGGCGGCAAGGACAGCTACACGCTGCTCGACCTGCTGCTCGATGTTAAGCGCCGTGCCCCTGTAAAATTCGATATCCTTGCGGTCAATCTAGATCAAAAACAGCCTGATTTTCCCGAAGAGGTCCTGCCCAATTACCTTGCGGAACGCGGTGTCGATTACCGCATCGTCGAGGAAGACACCTACTCGATCGTGACCGCCCACATCCCTGAGGGCAAGACGTATTGCTCGCTATGCTCACGCCTCCGGCGGGGAATTCTCTACAACGTGGCCGTCGAAGAGGGCTGCACAAAGATCGCCCTCGGCCATCACGGCGACGACATAATCGCGACGTTTTTGATGAATCTTTTCTACGTCGGCCAGCTCAAGGCGATGCCGCCGATCCTGCGCAGCGATGACGGCCGCAATACGATAGTGCGCCCGCTCGCCTACTGCCAGGAAAAGGAGATCGCGGCTTACTCCGAAGAACAAAAATTCCCCATCATTCCCTGCAATCTCTGCGGGGCCCAGCCAAATCTGAAACGCGCCCGCGTAAAACGCCTGATCAACGAGCTTGAAAAGGAAACCCCATACATCCGGGCTACAATGATGACCGCGCTCACCAACGTCACCGGCTCGCATCTGCTCGATAACGAGCTTTACGATTTCCGCCGGTTTGAGCCGATGATCAAGCGCATCCCGGCCGGCCACGGCAGCGTCGAAAAAGAGCTGGACGACGTCTTCGACCACAGCGAACCCGCCTTTACCCCAAACCTCATGGCCGTCGCCGGCCTCGACGTGTCAGTACAGTGAGAGAAGATCGATATCAAAACTTTATATCACTCGTCGACGACTACCTTAACAAGAATGGCAAATTCGTAGAGGTGATGAAGAAATAGATGACTGTCGCCAACGGCGACAAACATTAAAGCCTGGGGTGCAATGAGCGGAGGGAATGAAACCCTAGGAAAAACGCCCACCGTATTTCCGTCCCTGTAGGGGACGAACAAATCAAACCGATAATTGTTCGACGCCTTCAGCGTCGGATTCAAATCGCTATATGACCTAGGGTGCCGCTCACGTTGCTCGCTTTACCCTAGGCTTTAATGTTCGTCGCCGTTGGCGACTTTTCAAGTTCGTGCTTCTTCGTGTCCCGTCGTGGTTAATCTGCCAAATTGCCCGAAACTGCCAGTTTTGATATCTTAAAAAGTCAGCCCTTTAGTAATATTGTCATAATTAGGATTTATCGAATGGCGACTGGAACAAAGAAGATAGACACAAAAACGGCCGGGAAGAATGGCCGGACGGTCATGGCCGAAAAGGCAAAGACGACGGAGGCCGACGGCTATATCGCCGACACCAAAATACAGATGACGGCCAAGGCTGAAACGCCGCGTCCCGAAAAAGCGATCCCGAAAGGGGCGAGCGATCACCACGGCCTGGATGCAAAGACGCTCGTTGGCATGTACCGCACGATGTACACGTCGCGGCGCGTTGATGACAAAGAGATCCAGCTTAAGGGTCAGAACAAGATATTTTTTCAGATATCAGGTGCCGGCCACGAAGGTATCCTGACGGCTGCGGCCGTCGCTATGAAACCCGGTTACGACTGGTTTTTTCCGTATTATCGCGACCGGGCGTTGATGCTTGGGCTCGGAATGACGGCTCAGGAGATGTTGTGGTCGGCGGTAGGAGCCGAGAAGGACCCTAATTCGCACGGTCGTCAGATGCCATCGCACTGGGGCAGCATAAAGTTGAATGTGCCTTCGCAATCGTCCTGCACGGGTTCGCAGGCCCTGCATTCGGTCGGCGCGGCAGAAGCCTCAATGAGAGCCTCGCTTGTTGAAGGCCTGAAAGACAAGATCTACGGATTTAAGGGAGACGAGGTCGTCTATATGTCGGTCGGCGACGGCACGACCAGCGAGGGTGAATGGTGGGAAGCGTTGAACTCGGCCTGCAACCTGAAATTGCCCGTGATATTCCTGGTCGAGGACAACGGCTACGCTATCTCGACCCCGGTGGAGGTCGGCACGGCGGGTGGCGATATTTCAAAGCTGGTTGCCGGTTTTCCCGGCCTGTATATCCAAAATGTCGACGGCACCGATCCGATGGCGTCGTACGCGGTGTTCAAGGATGCGGTAGCGTATTGCCGGGCACGCAGGGGCCCCGCATTTATCCACGCCAAGGTCACACGTCCGTATTCGCACTCGCTCTCTGACGACGAACGGCTTTATCGTCCGGCTGAGGAACTTGAGGCCGATGCCGCGATCGACCCGATAAAGCGGTTCGCCGAATTTCTGATGACCGAAGGGATAGCTTCGTCCGAGACCCTTGAGAAACTGCGAAACGAGGTCGACACCGAGGTAACCGCCGCATCGGACATCGCGATCGAAACTCCTCAGCCGGCGGCGGAAACGGCCCTTCGCAACATATTTTCGCCGGACATCGATCCGACCGACCGGCAGATGTTCGACACCGAGGACGGGGCCGAACTCCATGGGAACGCCGGCACAATGGTCGATTTGATCAATCGCGTCATGCATGAGGAGATGGCGCGAGACGAGCGCATCGTCGTCTTTGGCGAAGACGTTGCCGACTGTTCCCGTGAGCAGTATCTCGACCAGGTCAAGGGCAAGGGCGGCGTCTTTAAGGTGACGGCCAACCTACAGCGTAAATTCGGATCGGCACGTGTTTTTAATTCGCCGCTGGCCGAGGCCAACATCATCGGCCGCGCGATCGGCATGTCGCTCCGCGGTCTGAAACCGGTGGTCGAGATCCAGTTTTTTGACTATATTTTCCCGGCGATGCACCAGATCCGCAACGAGCTTGCCACGATGCGCTGGCGTTCCGACGGTGATTCAAAAGCGCCGATGGTCATGCGCGTTCCGGTCGGCGGCTACCTGAAAGGCGGCGGCGTTTACCATTCGCAGTCGGGCACGACGATCTTCGCCCACACGCCGGGCCTGATGATCGTGTACCCGTCAACGGCTCTCGACGCTAACGGACTACTGCGAACGGCGATCCGCTGCGACGACCCTGTGATGTTCCTGGAGCACAAACACCTGTATCGTCAGGTCTACAACAAATCGCAATACCCATCGAGCGATTTCCTGATCCCGTTCGGAAAGGCAAAGACCGTTCGCGAAGGCACGGACGTGACAATTGTGACCTACGGTGCGCTGGTCGAACGCTCGAATCAGGCTGCCAAACGCCTCGAACAGGAAGGCATCTCCGCCGAGATCATCGATCTCCGCACGCTTGTGCCATACGATTGGGAAGCCATCGCCGAATCCGTCAAGAAAACGGCCCGCGTCATAGTCGCCCACGAGGACCCGATCTCATACGGCTACGGCGCCGAGTTGGCCGCCCGCATTTCCAATGAGTTATTCGAGTATCTCGACGCCCCCGTCCGCCGCGTTGGTGCGACTGACACTTTCGTTGGCTACGCCCCGCAGCTCGAAGATTTCATTCTGCCGCAGTCGGAGGATGTCGAGGCCGCCGTCCGTGACTTGATCAAATACTGAGGACTTTCATATTAACATTATGTCAAAGGTCGTTGTTCAAAGTTTTGGTGTTTCGCTCGACGGGTTTTCCGCCGGACACGATCAGGACATAGACAATCCGCTCGGCGTGAACGGGCTTGAGCTTATGGAGTGGTTCTTCCCGACGAGGACCTTTAAGGCAATGCACGGTGAGCTTGGCAATACATTAGGCGGAGAAGGCGTTGGCGAAACGGGTGTTGACGATGACTTTGCGACCGAAAGCATGTCGGGTAAAGGAGCATGGATACTTGGCCGGAATATGTTCGG
>JAYVDQ010000365.1:0-6290 GCA_043749325.1 Chloracidobacterium sp.
ATCTACGAAGACATCAAGGGCTACGAGAATGAATGGCGAAAACATCACACATCCTCCGTCACGCGTGACGTTTGGACATACGACCTTACAGCAAAGAAATATACACAGCTCTCGGCATTTAACGGTGAGGACCGCAATCCGGTCTTTGACCCAAATAACAGCGATTTCTACTATCTGAGTGAGCAGAGCGGCAGCTTTAATGTTTATAAGAGCAGCATCGCAAGCCCTGCCAAATCGTCACCGGTTACGAAATTTACCAAGCATCCGGTGCGGTTTCTGACCCGCTCTAAGACCGGGACACTCTGCTTTAGTTACAACGGGGAGCTTTACACGCAGAAAGGCGGCACCGAACCAGTAAAGATCAGCGTTCGCGTTGCCGCGGATGGCCGCGACGCGATCGATAAGATCGTGCCGGTCAACGGCGGCTTTACCGAGGCGAAACTGTCGCCGAACGGCAAAGAGTTTGCATTTGTCTTTCGCGGCGAGATCTTTGTCAGCAGCATCGACGGCAAAACGACGAAACGCATTACAAACACGCCGTGGCAAGAGCGGACCGTGAACTTTAGCCCCGACGGGCGCTCGTTGGTGTATGCGGCTGAGAAGGATAACAACTGGAACGTCCATACGATGTCGATCACGCGTAAGGAAGAGCCCTACTTCTACGTTTCGACCGTCTTAAAAGAAGAACCAGTCGTCGCAACCCCGGCGGAGGAGTTTCAACCTGCATACTCGCCCGATGGTAAGGAAATAGCCTACCTCGAAAACCGGACGGTTTTGAAAGTGATCGATCTCGCGACCAGGCAGCCCAGGACTGTCCTACCTGCCGACAAAAATTATTCGTATTCCGATGGTGACCAATATTATCAATGGTCGCCAGACAGCAAATGGTTTTTGGTGAGGTACGGCCTGCCGGACCGAATACAGGTGCCAGAGGTTGGGCTAGTTGCCGCTGACGGTAAGAGCGAGGTCCGCGATCTTACACAAAGCGGCTATAACGATGTCCTTCCAAAGTGGTCGATGGACGGCAAGATGATGATCTGGGGCTCGACGCGCGATGGTGCCCTTGAGCAGGGCGGCGCATCGGTTTCGAGTGATGTTTACGGGATGTACTTTTCAAAGGCACTGTACGACCGGTCGAAATTAACCCAGGAAGAAAATGCGCTCCTGAAAGAACAGGAAGATAAAGAAAAGAAGGATGCCGACAAGGACAAGAAGACCGATGCGGCAAGACCGATCCAGATCGATTGGGAAGGACTGAACGACCGCAAATCTAAGCTAACCCTTCATACCTCCCCAGCGTCCGACTGGGTTCTCTCGAAAGACGGCGAAAAACTCTACTACGTTACCAGCTTCGAAAAGGGCAATGACCTGTGGGTGACCGAACTCAGGACAAAAGAGACCAAGATCTATAACAAGCTCGGCGCGAACAGGGTGAGTCTCGAGATGTCGCAGGACGGCAAATTCCTTTTTGTGGTTGCCGACGGCCGTGCCATGAAGATAGATGCCGAAAGCGGCAAAACCGAACCGGCAGCCGTCAATACTGAGATGGTGCTGCGGTATTCGGACGAGAAGGCGTACATCTTTGACCACAGCTGGCGTCAGTTCAAGGAAAAGCTGATCTACCCCGACCTGCATGGCGTCGACTGGGATTTTTATTACTCGGCGTATAAGCGTTTTTTGCCGTACATTAATAATAATTACGATTTTGCTGAAATGCTCAGTGAGATGCTCGGCGAGGTGAATGTATCGCATACGGGATGTACCTACAATCCGAATTTCACCAACACTGACCAGACGGCGAGTCTCGGTCTTCTGTACGACTATGCGTACACCGGCACCGGCGTTAAGATCGCCGAAGTGATTGGCGGCGGGCCCGTTGATAAAGCCATCTCAAATATCAAGGCCGGAAACATCATAGAGATGATCGACGGAGCGGCGATCGATGACAAGATAGATTTTTACCAACTACTAAATCGCAAGGTCGCAAAGATCACGCTGCTTTCAGTCTTTGACCCGGCGGCGAACAAGCGATGGGAAGAAACGGTCAAACCCATTGCGAGCGGTGAGGAGAACGAGCTGCTATATCAGCGTTGGGTCAGGAACCGGCGTGCCGAGGTCGAACGGCTTTCCGGGGGCAAGATCGGTTACATCCACGTTCGTGCAATGAACGACGCCAGCATGCGCGCCGCGTTTGACGAATCTCTCGGCCTGAATCTCGATAAAGACGCTATCATCGTCGATACCCGGTTTAACGGAGGCGGGAATATTCACGAGCAACTGTCGGATTTCCTGAGCGGTAAGAAATACTTCGACGTTATTCCCCATGGCCAATACATCGGCTACGAACCTCGTTCCAAATGGATCAAGCCGTCGATCGTCATTCAGGGTGAGAGCAACTATTCGGACGCTCATCTTTTCCCGCTCGCTTATAAGGCAAAAGGGATCGGCAAATTGCTTGGAATGCCTGTGCCCGGAACCGGAACTTTCGTCTGGTGGGAAAACCCGATCGATCCTTCGCTCAGATTCGGCATCCCGATGGGCGGCTGGCGTTCGACGGACGGCAAACTTGCCGAAAATAACCAGACCGAGCCAGACATCCGCGTCCGCAACGAGCCCGACATAATGGCCGGAGGCCGCGATCAGCAGATCGAGGCAGCGGTGAGGGAATTGATGAAGAAGAACTAAGAATTTTAACCACGAAAGAACACAATAAACACGAATTAAGACGTCGACTTTCGTTCGTGTTTTTTGCCGACTAGAGGGTTTAATTTGGTCTGAACTAAAGATATGGTATAAGTACTCGAAGCAATTTAAGCCTCAGCAGTACAGGCGGCCTTATCATTAATAGTAAGGAGACAACTCGATTTCGAGTTATGTTGGGACTATGGCAGATACACCTGAATTGAAACCTCCATTTTGGTCCTCATTGCCGGGTATATTTACCGGTCTTGGAGGCGTTATTGTGGCTTTGACAGGGCTCGTTGCGGCACTCTCCACGACAGGGGTGTTTAGCTCAAAAGCTAATTCTAATGCTGTTTCACCCGTTAATGCCGCGGTGGCGATCGCAAACGTCCCGTCTGCTTCGCCGACGCCCAATGCAGAAAATGATCGCTACAAATTATATGCGGGTAAATGGTTGGTTACTGAGAAGCCGTCCCTGGATTTTGGAGGAGCACAAGAGGTTGTCTGGCAGTATGTTGCCACCGTCGCGGGTAATGTCCTTACTATGAAGGGGACGGTCTCGGAAATTGACGGAAATAAGAATTTACCTAAAGGAGCTGACGACGTCATCTCGACCATTAAGGTGTCGCTGGTGGATTCAAAAGGAATGGGAGAATATAAGACTACCAAAACGGCCGGTAGGTACGATTTGCCGCTGACACTCGATGACGGTGACACTCCCCAATTTCATGGCTCTATCTTAATCGATGGAAAACCTGTCTGCGGACTCATGGGTAAGAAGAAATAAGAGCAGCCGGAAACGTCGCTTAGCCACTAATTACAAGAAGGAAATGGAATATTAATCTTGCTGCACCATTAAATAAACGATTGGCTTCTCCGTTTTCGGATGTTACCTCTTCAGGAGGAAATTTGGTTATGAAAATATTCATCTTAGTTCTAATGATCGCGGCGGTTATGAGTGTTTCTGTCGCGGCACAGTCAAATATTCGGGGCGTGTGGCAGCTGACGGAGATCACGATGACCGGCAAGTACGCTATGACCATGAAAGTCACGCAGCCGAGCGTGTATATCTTTACCAAGAAACATTACAGTAAGGTCTACGTTGGCAGCGACAAGCCGCGGCCTGTACTGGACGACTATAGCAAGGCGACCCAGGAGCAGCTATTTTCTATATTTGTGGACGGCTTTGATGCGAGCGCCGGAACGTACGAGGTTGCCGGAGGCAAGTTAACGCTGCATCCGATCGTCGCGAAATCTCCTTCAGATATGAAGGAAGGCACGTGGTCAACATACTCGATGAAGAACACCGACAACACAATAACGCTAACCCCGACAAGCTCAAACACCGGCCCGTCCAAAAAGCCGATTACTTACAATCTGACAAGGGTTGAATAAAAATAACTCTAGCCACGAATGCACTAATAAAACCTCCTATTCGTGCATTAGTGGCTAAAATCCTTAATTACTCAGTGGATATTGCTCCCGGATCAGACATAACCCAAATCGTGTTACGCCCTTACTAACGTGCGGGCTTCTGCAACTTCTTTTCCAGAGGATTGAGCATTGCCGACCAACGGTATTCCGGAGTTTCCCAGCCTTCTTTTAGCTTCTTTAGGATAAAATCGGTCATGTTATCGACGATCCAGCGGTGGTTGTATTCGCCGACGGAGGCGAGTTCGGCGTCGGGCGCCGGGTTCATGAAATCGATGGCGTAGGGGATGCCCTCCTTGATGGCGAATTCGACCGTGTTGAGATCGTAGCCGAGGGCGGTGCAGATCGTAATTACATCTTTTTCGACGCGTGCGTGCAGTTTGGGTTCGAGGTAGTCATCGACATTGACGTACTGCATGCCAGAGAGATACGGTTTTGAAGGGTCGTAGGGCATGATGAGCACCTTTTCTTTGCCGACGCAGTAGCAGCGGACAAAATGGTCGTATTCGATGCCTTCCTGTAGTGTCATGCATAGTGTGCCGGATTCGTTGTATTCGGTGAAAAGCTCTTCCGTGTTGTGTATCTTCGACACGTTCTTCCAGCCGCCTCCGTCAAACGGCTTGAGAAAAGCGGGGAAGCCGACGTAGTCGATGACGCTTTCCCAATCGATGGGGAATTCGAGATTGCGGAGCGATTCGCTGGTGATGTCTTTGATATAGCTGTGCTGCGGCAGAAGGACCGTCTTCGGGATCGCGACGCCGAGCTTGGCGGCGAGTGCGAAGTTGAAGAATTTGTCGTCCGCCGACCACCAGAACGGGTTGTTGATGATGTACGTGCCTTCGAGGGCGAAACGCTTGAGCGTCGCGCGGTAATACGGGACCTCGTGCGAGATTCGGTCGATGACGACATCATACTCTTTCGGCTCATCCAGGCGAATGCCGCCGATCGTGATCATTTCCGCAGCTACCCTACCACCGCTCTTTTCATTGATACTTTTGATTATTGATTCGGGAAAGGTCCGTTCACGCCCCACTAAAATTCCAACTCTTTTCATATTTAAATGTTGTTGATAGCTGATTATTAAGATCTCAGACAAGTCTGAAACCGTTTATTTTAGTAGATGATGGTGCTGTGCGCAAGAATCAGAGGAATTATTAACGCAAAGTCGCGAAGCCGCAAAGATCGCTAAGTTATAAATAAAGAACTTCATCCCCGATAAAATTCCTGTCTCTTAAACTTTGCGTTCTTGGCGTCTTTGCGTTGGAAAAATTTATTTTGCGCCCGGCAGCAGCTCGAGATTGCCCATTTCGCGATTGTACATATCAAGTGCTCCGACCTCTTCGGCGGTGGCGTCGAGCATTTGTTTGGTCATCGCTATCGAATCCGATAGCTGTTCGAAATCGAGAAGCGAGAATTTCTCCGGCGTTGAGATCGTGACGATCTCGTCGTTGAGGTAGCTGAAGAAATTTTCGATCGACTGTAATTGGCCCTCGACGAGCTTGACGCTGCGTTCGATCTCGTCAAATGACGCGACCCGGCGTTTGAGGATCTCGACGTTGGTCTGCTGGATGCGTTTGGTCTTTTCGTCCGTCGAGCTTTCCATCGCGCGAAAGGCCTGCGAGAGCTGATTATGCACCGCCGTCCGGTTGATCGATTTGAGATGTTGTTTCCGCCGCCGGTACACGTCGAGGAGATCGACAAAATCTTCCCAACGCTGATCGAGCGCCTTTAGATTCGAAGGCAATTCGCCGGCACCCGTAAATTTAAAGTAATTGTCCTGGATCTTGTCTTTCAGCCAGCGGAGATATTCGACTGCTTCGCGTTCGCGCGGCGTAAACGATTTTATTAGCTTTTCGCGTCCCGCGATATGAGCTTTCAGGAGCCTCTGTTTTTCACGGGTATTTACCATCTGCCGATAGGCGGGAAGCACTGGGACGACGATCATGTAGATGGCTTCGCAGATCAGAGCGATGAGCAGTGGAATTACACTGCCGGTGTAGGCGGCCGCGACCGCAAAACCCGCGAGACCCCAAAAATTAATTGGTTCCTTGATCGCCGCTTTTGCGTAGCTCGAATTAAACTTATCGAGGTCCTGCCGGTATTTCGCTATATCAGCCATATCAAACTAACTAGATGCACAATCATCGTTGTGCGTTCGTACAAAGTGTTTTTCTCCT
>JAYVDQ010000366.1:0-3124 GCA_043749325.1 Chloracidobacterium sp.
GCCGATGGCCATTACTTCGCCGACAGATTTCATCTGCGTTCCGAGCACGTCTTCGGCCCCCGGAAACTTTTCAAATGCCCATTTTGGGATCTTCGTTACGACGTAATCTATCGTCGGCTCGAAAGAAGCAGGCGTCTTTTTGGTGATGTCATTTGGTATCTCGTCAAGCGTGTAGCCGACCGCGAGCTTGGCCGCGATCTTTGCTATTGGGAACCCCGTCGCTTTTGAAGCGAGAGCCGACGAACGAGATACGCGCGGATTCATCTCGATTATCCGCACATCGCCGTTCTCAGGATTGACTGCAAATTGTATGTTTGAACCACCCGTTTCGACACCGACCTTACGGATACAGGCTTTGGACATGTCGCGCAACCGCTGGTATTCGACATCCGTTAGCGTCTGCGCAGGGGCGACGGTAATCGAATCGCCTGTATGCACGCCCATCGGGTCAAAATTCTCAATTGAGCAGATAATGACTACGTTATCATTGAGATCACGCATGACCTCGAGCTCGTATTCTTTCCAGCCGAGGATCGATTCTTCGACGAGGATCTGCGAATTTGGCGAAGCTGCAAGGCCGCCGCGTGCGATCTCTTCAAATTCTTCGGGGTTGTATGCGGTTCCGCCGCCGGTGCCGCCAAGCGTAAAACTCGGCCGGACGATCGCCGGATAACCTGTGTTCTCAACTATCGCTGCCGCTTCCTCCCAGGTATGTGCAAATCCACCCTTAGGACTTTCGATACCGATCTCGTCCATTGCGGCCTTAAAAAGCTCGCGGTCCTCGCCGACCTTGATGGCGTTGATATTCGCACCGATCATCTGTACGCCGAATTTGTCCAGAATTCCGTGCTCATACAGCTCGACTGACAGATTGAGGCCCGTCTGGCCGCCGACTGTCGGGAGTAAAGCGTCCGGACGTTCCTTTTCGATAATTGCGGTTACGGTTTCGAGCGTCAGCGGTTCGATGTAGGTTTTATCGGCGATCTCCGGGTCGGTCATGATCGTCGCCGGGTTTGAATTGACCAGCACGACCTCATAGCCCTCCTGTTTGAGAGCTCGGCACGCCTGGGTGCCCGAATAATCGAATTCGCAAGCCTGGCCGATGACGATCGGACCCGAGCCAATAATAAGTATCTTGTGTATATCGTCGCGTCTAGGCATTTTCTAAACTTTTGATTATACAAAAAAAAACGCGGTCGTTATAACCGCGTTTTTTCTTTTGATTTCTTTTCTCAGATGACCTAATCGGTGACTTCGTAGATGGCATGGATCATTCGAGACCCACAAAATCGACGTTTGTGAGGGTGTCCGCCGCTTGCACGGTGCGCGGGGCAAAGCGATAGCTTCTGGACTGAATGCTTATCACATACGTCCCGCCAACAGCGACGTTGTCGAACTGATAAAAGCCGAATGAGCTAGTCGTCGCGGTGCGTTTGATGCCAAGCGAATCGGTCAAGACAACGGTCGCATTGCGAAGCCCGGCGCCGCTCGGCGTGGTGACTCGGCCAGATATTTCGACGGTAGCGCCGAGCTTTGTGATAAAAAGATCGGATGATCCCCCGCCGTAAGCGGGCTGGAACGGATTCACGGTCGGAAAATTGGTGGATGCCGTCCGTCCGAAAACGTACGCATCACCCGCCGGATTCACGGCCACGTCAAACCCCGAATCCGCACCGCTTCCGCCCAAGTATGTCGAATACGAGAAACCGGTTCCCGACGCATTTATTTTTGTCATAAAGGCGTCCCAGGTCCCCCCGCTGTTCTGTGATTGTACCGGACGCTCCAGAGGAAAATTGGTCGAGCCCGTAAAGCCGGTCAGGTATGAATTTCCGCTCGCGTCGATCGCAAGCCCTGTCGCACCATCGTCGCCATTGCCACCCAGATACGAGGATCTGAGAATAGTCCCGGTTGGGCCTACCTTAGTTATGAAGGCATCGTTAGGGCCGCCACCGTATATAGCCTGTAATGCGGAGGCGACCGGAAAATCGGTCGAGGAGGTCTGGCCCGTGACGTATGCGTTACCTGCGGAGTCGACCTTTATCCTGTATCCGCGATCATCGTTGGAACCGCCGAGATAGGTCGAATACGACAGGTTGCTGCCGCCGGGATCCAGCTTAGACACGAAGGAATCAAAAGCACCGCCTTTAAAGTTCGGCTGCTGAGCGGTCTTGGTCGGATAATTTGTCGAGAAGGTGACGCCCGTAGCGTAAACACCGCCGCTGTTATCCACTGCAATATCCGTAATGCCATCATTGCCATTACCGCCCAGATAGGTCGCGTAGAGCAACGACGAACCGGGCGCGTTTAATTTTGCGACAAATCCGTCAGCCAGGTCGCCCCCATACGAGTTTTGAAAAGCGCTGAGCTTTGGCATATCGGGTGAGGATGTGGTGCCGCCGATATAAGCGTTGCCATTCGAATCGACCGCGATGCTGCTGCCAAATTCACCCACCGTGCCGCCAAAATATGTCGAGTATGTCAGCGATGAACCCGATGGGTTGAGTTTCGCGACGAAGGCGTTGTAAAAGCCGGTCCGTGTCTTTTGCATAGCGTTAGAATTTACAGGAAAATTCGTCGAGCCGGTGTACCCAGTGAAGTAGGCGTTACCGGCGGCATCGATGGCAATATCGCTGCCATTGTCCTGGCCGCTGCCGCCGAGATAGGTGGAGTAAACGAGCGCCGTGCCCGCTGGATTGATTTTCGAGACGAAGACATCCTGCGGGTTGCCGCCATATATCGGCTGCATCGCGCCGGCAACTGGGAAATTGGTCGAATCCGTAAAGCCGATCACGTAGGCATTGCCCGCCGAATCCACTGCGATGCTATTTGCCTCGTCATCCCCGCTGCCGCCGAGATACGTGGAATAGACCAGAGCGGGATCTATAACAAGCGGTTTGCTCGTGTCGTAATCCGCCACTTCGAATCCGACGGACTTTTTGGAAGAGTCCAATGTCCAATGTCCAATGTCCAATGTTGCGGACTCTGACTTTGGACTTTGGGCTTCGGACTTTGGATCTCCGCGGAGCACATACCGGCTGGCTATCTCGTGTCTGACGCCGTCTATTTCCTGATACGAGACCGGCGCATGCATGCGCACGTCTTCGTTCCCGATGTGCAGCAGCAG
>JAYVDQ010000367.1:0-4952 GCA_043749325.1 Chloracidobacterium sp.
CTCCGAGGTGAACCTAAACAAGAGTATCGAGTATTTCAATCAGGCGATCGCCCTCGACCCGGCTTACGCGTTAGCCTACGCCGGACTCGCTGATGCTTACGGAGTCATGCCCAGTAACACCGACAACCCGCGACCCGATGAAACCTATCCGAAAGCACGTGCCGCCGCGCAAAAAGCTCTCGAAATCGATCCGAATCTGGCCGAACCGCATGCCACGCTGGGCTACGTCCTGCACGAATACGACTGGAAGCATGCGGAAGCTGAAAAAGAGTTTAAGCGGGCTCTTGAGATCGATCCAAATTATGCCTCCGGCCATCAATGGTACGGTGAGTATTTGATGAATATGGGACGGCCTGATGAAGGGATCGCGGAAGTAAAGCGGGCTCTCGAACTTGATCCATTGTCACCCCTTTTTAACATGGTACTCGCCAACCTCTACTTTAATAGCAATAGGGTTGATGACGCGATCGCTCAATACAAAAAGACACTTGAAATTGATCCCGCTTTTGCTCCCGCGCACAACAATTTGTCCAATGCCTATTTTTCGAAAGGCATGTATGAAGAGGGTATCGAGGAACAGCGAAAAAGACTGCTTTTGCTGGGCAGGGCGCCGGAACAGGTCGAAAAAAACAGTGCAGAGGTAAAAGACGCTTATCGCAGATCGGGCGAGCGAGGATTTTGGCAGAAGACGCTGGAAATTGCCACGGAAAACGCCCGTGCAACGAATGGCAAGATACGTCCACTTAATCTCGCATACTTTCAACTCGCTCTGGGGAATAAAGAGGATGCGCTTGAGACGCTGGAGAAAGCCGTTACAAGCGGCCCGCACTATACAAATTTTGTCAGGCTCAAAACCAACCCCCAATGGGTTCCTCTGCGAGCCGAGCCGCGCTTTAAGGAATTGCTGCGAAAGGTCGGCCTGCCGGAATAGAATCTTATGAAACGATGCCCTGATTGCAGACGGGATTATTACGACGACACGGATCTCGTCCTGTTGTATATTCAAGATATATGGCAAGCATAACCTTTTACGGCGGTGTCGGAACGGTCACGGGCTCGAAATATCTGCTCGAGCATGACGGCAAGAAGATACTAGTTGACTGCGGATTGTTTCAGGGCTTAAGAGAGCTAAAAGAACGCAATTGGCAGGACCCGCCATTTTTGCCCGACGAGATCGACGCCGTTATAATCACCCATGCTCACATTGACCATACGGGCTGGCTGCCGCGGCTCGTAAAATTGGGTTTTACCGGCGAGATCACGACGTCGCGGGCGACGGCTGACCTGCTAAAGATACTGTTGCCCGATTCGGCACGGCTTCAGGAAGAAGAGGCCGATTATCGCAACCGGCACGACCTGACCAAACACGCTCCCGCGTTGCCGCTTTATGACGAAGACGACGCCAGGGCGGCGTTGCAGTTTTTACGTCCGGTTCCGAATGACGGCAATGCGGTCGAGATCTGCCCCGGCATAAAGGCCAGCTTTATGGTCGCGGGCCATATAATTGGAGCGAGCCTGGTGCTCGTCGAGCTGTCAGAGCCGGGAACGGTAGTGACCGGATTCCGGGATGTCGGCGACAAGAATCCGGTCACTACCGTTCCCGGTTCTGACCCGAAACCGATTCGATTTCTATTCTCGGGTGATCTCGGCCATTACGACCAGCCGATCGTCAAGGACCCGGCCCGTCCGCCTGACTGCGATTACCTGATGTGCGAATCGACATACGGCAATCGTCTGCACGGCGACATCGATTCCGAGACTCAGATGGCCGGGATCATCAATGAGGCGGCGCAGCGTAACGGCCCGATCCTGATACCGGCATTCGCTGTCGGACGTACGCAGGAAGTGCTGTATATGCTCCGCGAGCTTGAGGAGCAAAAGCGGATCCCGATTCTGCCAGTCATCGTCGATTCGCCTATGGCTGCGCAGGCGACGCAGGTTTACAACCGATGGCACGAGGAACACGACCGCGAATATGCGTCGATACTCGCTCACAAACACCATCCGCTGCGTACGGCATCAATGTCGACGGCCTCGACCCGCGAAGAATCGAAGCATCTAAACGATATGAAAGGTTCACGGATCATCATTTCGGCGTCGGGAATGCTGACCGGCGGCCGCGTTCTACACCACGCGATGAAGGTCCTGCCCAATGAACACGCGACATTGGTATTTGTTGGTTACCAGGCGGCCGGAACGACTGGGAGACGCATCCAGGACGGCGAACGCGAAGTCAGGATAATGAAAAACTGGATACCTGTCCGATGTCACGTCGAAAAGGTCGAAGGATTTTCGGCCCACGCCGATTGGAAGGCGGTGCTTCGATGGCTGGGCGGCCTGCATAACACGCCGAAGATGGTTTTTACGACCCACGGCGAACCGGAGGCCGCCGCCGCAATGGCCGAGCATATTCGCGAGAGGTTTGGCTGGATGGTCGTCGTGCCGGAATACGGCCAGACCGTCGAACTTACTTGATCATAATAAATACGGGGTGTATCGAAATATGAAAACTCCAGGTTTAGGCGGTTAAAACATAATCGGTTTCTTATACCTTTCGGCTGGCCGCTTCAAAACGCCAGCCGTTTCTCTTTGAAATTTGTACCAACTCTGGAAGACCACGGAGCATCGAAGACGAACTGTCGTTGGCGGTGACTCGTTCGTATTTTTGCGAAGTGGCTTCGGGGCTTATGTGTTAACTGATTTTTTATCACTAAGTTCGCAAAGCTGCGGCCACAAAGATCACAAAGTGGAGTTACGATTGACCCCACATCCACAGATAATAAAGATTGGAAACTATTTCCCGGAAGGTCTATAATTGGAAAGATTGGTACTATTTCAGCTCCGGTGCCGGCTCGATTGGGCGGAGGTTCGGAGATGGCATCTTTCCCCGTTTTTGACCTATAATAATTTATCTTAGCCCCAGATTTAGGAGATGAACCTCATGAAAAACAGCGCCGAAAATAGCGGGAATAATTCCGCGAGAAGGATTTCACACAGATCGTTGGTCGGGATCGTGGCAACTGCCGTTCTACTGATCGGCGTCGTTACAGTTCTTTCGATGCAAATCGGACAAGCTCCAAAAGTATCAGTTGAACAAAAGCCATCGGGAATGATCTCTTCGGCGGCCCGCCCTGGCCACCGAAATTACGTGACCGCAAATGCGTACGGGCAACCTGTCGTGGCGGACAAGCAGACCGGACAGTTTCGCCCATTGACGCAGGACGAAGCCGGCAGATTGGCTGAGGGGCTCAAGCAGTTGATAAATCAATCGACTGACGGTCTGGTAAAGGTCGAACAGAAGGACGGAACGATCTCCATGGACCTGCAAGGACATTTTCAGAACGTGATGCTGGCCAAACGAGATGCGGACGGGACGGTTTCCGATGAGTGCGTGGATAATCTACAGGCCGCGGCTGACTTTTTCGAGATCGACCCAAAACTGCTGGGTCTCAATACGCGGCTCACGCCGGGCCGCATGTCACCGTCCAAACTGGAGGACCGCTAAGAGCGAAAACGGAGTACCACAATGAGAAATAAAAAAACTAATTTACTCGCTCTGTTTACGCTGCTTTTGGCATTTGGGATGTCCACTGCCGCTTTTGGCGCCGCTACTATCGTTATATTTAATAATGATGCGGCCGGGGTCGGTTTTAACGACTCCACACCTGCCGCTCCTGTTGGCGGCAATCCTGGTACAACAATCGGCCAGCAGAGACTCAATGTTTTTACCCAAGCCGCCAATACCTGGGGTGCAACACTAGCGAGCGGTGTTACAATCACCATCAGATCCCAGTGGACGGCCCTCACATGTTCGGAGAACTCGGCCGTTCTTGGCTCAGCCGGTTCGCAACAGATTTTCAGTGATTTTCCCGGCGCACCCTTTGCGCAAACCTGGTACGGAGGGTCTCTCGCGAACAAACTCAGGGGGGCCGACCTTTCTCCTGTTAATCCAAATCTTCCTCCAAATGATCCAGCTAACCTAGTAACATACGAAATAAACGCTAACTTTAATGTTAATCTCGGTCAGCCAGGTTGCCTCACCGGATCATTTTTCTATTACGGATTCGACGGTAACGAAGGCACCAACACCGACCTTAACGCGGTGCTCCTGCATGAATTTGCTCACGGCCTTGGTTTTCAGACCTTTACCAGCGGCTCAACCGGAACTCCGAACTCCGGATTGTTTTCGATCTACGACAGATTTTTGGTCGATGACAGCACCGGACTAAGCTGGCTGCAAATGACAAATGCTCAACGGGCGGCTTCCGCGCTTGGCACTAACTTGCTGGCGTGGAACGGGCCTACGGTGACGGCCAATGTTCCGACCGTGCTTGGCGGACCGGTCGTCAAGATCAATTCGCCGGTAGCGATCGCGGGCAATTTTACAGGCGGACCCGCTGTATTCGGCCCCTCGCTGACGACGGTGGGTGTAACGGCAAGCGTGGTCCAGGCTATAGATCCCGCCGACGCTTCGGGAGCATTAACTACGGATGGCTGCTCAGCGCTGACAAATGCGGCGGCGGTCGCTGGAAAGATCGCGATAATCGATCGTGGAACCTGCGGATTTACGGTCAAGGTAAAGAACGCTCAGAATGCGGGCGCCATCGGCGTGATCATAGCTGACAACGCGGCTGGCAGCCCCCCCGCACAATTGGGCGGGTCAGATGGTACGATTACGATCCCGGCGGAGCGGGTGACGCAGGCCGACGGCAATTCGATCAAGGCCCAGCTTGGAGCGGGGGTCAATGCGACGCTGCGGATTGATCCGGCGGTTGCTGCGGGATTTGATTCGTTCAGCAGGGCCCTCATGTATAGCCCGAATCCATTTGCATCCGGCTCCTCGGTCTCTCATTGGGACGTCTCCGCATTTCCAAACCAGTTAATGGAGCCGAATATTAACGCCGACCTGACTCACAATGTTACTGCTCCGTCAGACCTGACTTTTGCTCATC
>JAYVDQ010000368.1:0-4259 GCA_043749325.1 Chloracidobacterium sp.
ATTCTTTGCCGCACCCGGAGCGGTGCGAATGGAGAATATGCTCATTCGATGGATGAACGATCTGGTGGGTTATCCAGCGGGTGCGGCGGGAAACCTCACGACCAGTGGCAGTCTGGCAAATATGATCGCGATCGTCACCGCCCGCGACGGCAGAAATATCAAATCGGCGGATGTCTCACGCTCGGTCATATATCTTTCCCGCCAGACGCACCATTCTATCCACAAGGCAATAAATGTCGCCGGGCTTAACGAATGCATCGTTCGCC
The DNA here is from genome assembly GCA_043749325.1 of Chloracidobacterium sp. GTDB lineage: Bacteria > Acidobacteriota > Blastocatellia > Pyrinomonadales > Pyrinomonadaceae > OLB17. Next base: position 267 of record JAYVDQ010000368.1, read on the forward strand.
ACATATCGCTTGACGAAAAATACCGCATGGTCCCCGCCAATTTGGCCGATCAGATCGGAGCCGACAAAGCGGCCGGCCTAAATCCTTTTCTCGTCGTAGCGTCGGCCGGGACGACGGATGTCGGAGCGATCGACCCATTGCCTGAGATCGGCGAGATCACCAAACAGCATGGCCTTTGGTATCACATCGACGCGGCTTACGGCGGCTTTTTTATCCTGACCGAAGAGGGAAGAGCGAAGCTCAAAGGTCTCGAATTGTCCGATTCGGTCATCATCGACCCGCACAAAGGCCTTTTTCTCCCGTACGGCCTCGGCGTCGTGCTTGTAAAAAATGCCGAGGACCTAAAGCACTCAAATCGTTTCGACGCCCATTATATGCAGGACGCGTTTAGGGGAAACGACGAGCTTTCTCCGGCCGAGCTATCGCCCGAGCTGACGAAACACTTTCGCGGCCTACGCCTCTGGCTCCCGCTAAAGCTGCACGGAGTCGCCCCGTTTCGTGCCTGTCTCGAAGAAAAGCTGTTACTTGCAAAATATTTCCATGCTGAGGTGCAAAAGCTCGGTTTCAAATGCAAAAATGATCCCGAATTGTCAGTCGTCGCTTATCGATATTTGCCAAAGACCGGGGACCCGAATATTTTTAACAAGAAATTGCTCGCTGCGGTAGTCGCCGATGGCCGCGCGTTCATTTCCTCGACCATGCTTGACGGGGATTTCACGCTGAGGTTTGCGTGCCTTTCGTTTAGATCGCATTTGAGTACTGTGGATTTGCTCCTGAAAACGCTGAGATCGAAGGTGGCGGAACTGGGAGGCTAATATGGATTGGAAAGGCAAAACAGTATTTCTAACCGGCGCTTCGAGCGGCATCGGCGAGGGATTGGCGATCGCTCTGGCAAAAAGAGGAGCGATCCTCGGCCTGCTCGCCCGGCGTGCAGAACTGCTTGATGAACTTGCTGCTAAATGCGAGGCGGCCGGAGCAAAAGCTAGAGTTTTTTCATGCGACGTGGTCGATTCCCACGCTGTTCATGCTGCGGCTGCTAAGTTTCGCGACGAATTCGGCCATATCGACATCATGATCGCAAATGCGGGAATTAGCGGTAAAAGCCAGGAAACACGTGACCTTGTGCCGTCGGCCGTAAAAGAGGTGATCGACACCAATCTAATGGGTGCCGTGAATGCCATCCACGCTGTTTTACCGCAAATGCTCGAACGTGGAAGCGGCCATCTTGTCGCCGTCTCGAGCCTGGCGGGGTTTCGCGGATTGCCCAAATCAGCCGCGTATTCCTCCAGCAAGGCAGCAATGACAGCCTTTTTCGAAAGCGTCCGTCTGGACGTTGCGACCCGAGGTGTTGACGTAACGATCATTCAACCCGGATTTATCCGCACGCCGCTTACAGCCGGCCGTGAGGCCAAAATGCCGTTCCTGATGTATCTCGACGACGCTATCCCGCACTTTGTTTCTGCCATAGAAAAAAAGAAGAGATTCGCGGCGTTCCCGTGGCAGCTTGCGTCTCTGGTCCGCGTAGCAAGATTTCTCCCGTCATGGCTATACGATCGAGCGGTGGGCCGCGCCCGGTATCGCGAATAGTGTACGAACGTCGAATATGTTAGATTGTCTTTTTTGGTTCTCGGCCGATTTCTTAGAACGCTTCCCAGGCTTGTTCGTATATGAATTTTTTACAAGCAATTATTCTCGGCATCGTACAGGGATTGACCGAGTTCATCCCAATAAGTTCGACTGCCCATCTGGTTTTCGCGAGCCGCCTGACAAATCTCTATGACGGCAACCCCGAACAGGTAACAGCTACTATTGCTGTAACTCAGTTGGGTACGCTTGCAGCAGTATTTATTTACTTTGCGGCTGATATTTGGGGTATTACGACGGCATTTGTCCGCGACCATTTCGCTCTACTCACAGGACGCCGCGGCATGCGGTTTTCGGGTACCGATGGAGTTCGCCCGATATGGCTTTCGGAGGACGCATGGCTTGGCTGGCTTGTTATCCTTGGTTCGATTCCCATCGGGGTCATCGGACTTCTATTCAAAGATTTTATAGAGGGTAGCGGAACTAAAAATCTTTGGGTCATAGCGACAATGCTTATAGTTATCGCTCTTGGCTTGGTAGTGGCCGAACGGGTAGGAAAACAGCGAAAAGACATCCGGCACCTCGGGCTGACTGACGCCATCGTGCAGGGGTTTTGTCAAGTATTGGCCTTGATGCCCGGGGCGAGCCGCTCCGGGTCGACAATCATGGGTGGCTTGCTCGCCGGCGAAAAGCGCGAAACTGCGGCCCGATTCTCGTTTCTGCTTTCAATGCCAGCGATCACGGCCAGCGGACTGCTCGAGCTTCGCAAAGCTCTTAAGATCCTGCCTCCAGAAAGTTTTACGCCGCTGATCGTTGCCACGGTAGTTGCGGGTATTATCGGCTATGCATCGATATGGGCGCTTCTTGCCTATCTCCGACGTAATACAACCGCGATCTTTATCATTTATCGTCTGATACTCGGTACGGTGATCCTCGTCCTATTGTGGCAAGGGGTTATCAGCCCGGTTATTAATTAATTCGTCGCTATGCCGGCCAAACGCTGGGTGATAAAAAAACATGATCCCGAAGCCGTGCGAAAGCTAGCGGCTGAGTTGAATGTTCAGCCTCTCGCTGCCGCTCTTTTGATATCACGCGGTCACGATAGCCGCGACAAAGCCCTGCAGTTTCTCAACCCGTCGCCCGAACATCTTCACGAACCATTCCTTCTAAAAGGGATGCGTGAGGCCGTTGACCGCATCCAAAAAGCGATCGAAGCCGGAGAAAAGATCCTCATCTGGGGAGATTACGACGTTGACGGCACGACCGGAACGGTGTTGCTCCGAAAAATGCTCTCGCTGCTTGGCTCCGACTCGACCTTTCATGTGCCGAACCGCTTTACCGAAGGGTACGGCATCAATATTCCTGCACTGGAACAAGCACAAAAAGACGGTGTTTCACTCGTCATTAGCGTCGATTGCGGCATCCGCAGCTTTGAGCCTTTGACATGGGCGCGCGATCACGGCCTCGATGTGATCGTCACAGATCACCATCTCACGGACGAAGTACGCGGTAATCCGCCGGCCGTTGCAATCGTTAATCCAAATCAGACAGGCTGCCCGTACCCCGATAAAAATCTGGCTGGTGTCGGTGTCGCTTTTAAGTTGGCTCACGCTTTACTGCGGGAACAGGATCTTGAACACGAAGTGCCGGGCTTTCTCAAAATCGCCGCCATCGGCACCGTTGCCGATGTAATGAACCTGACCGGTGAAAATCGCGCCATCGTCGCTCTCGGCCTGATCGATCTGCCAAAAACTGACAGTTTCGGCCTCAAAGCCCTGATGGAGGTCGCCGATTGCCGGTCGGATATGACGAGTATGCATATCGGTTTTCGCATCGGCCCGCGCATTAATGCGGCGGGACGAATGGACGTTGCGAAACATGTCGTTGAGCTTTTCGAGGAGCAGGACTTCGGGAAAGCCCGGCAGCTTGCGGGTCTGCTCGATAGCCGCAATCGCGAGCGGCAGCAGATGCAGCAGAAGATAACCGATCTTGCCCTTTTGGCAGTGGAGAGTGGAGAATCGAGAGTGGAGAGAGGGCAGTTATCAGACTCTCCACTCTCAATTCTTAACTCTCCACTCTTTGTCGTTGTTGCAGGCGAAGGCTGGCATCAGGGCGTGATCGGCCTCGCGGCATCGCGTATCGCGGAAAAATTATATCGTCCGACCATCGTTATCTCGCTAAAAGACGGTATCGGTCATGGCAGCGCGCGGAGCATAGCAAATTATCATCTGCTCAACGCTCTCGATTCGGTCGCTGACCTTTTCGAGCAGCACGGTGGCCATGCGGCTGCGGCAGGAATGAAAATTAAGGCCGAGAATATTGAAGACCTTCGAATACGGCTCAACGAACACGCTGCCGCGACGCTCAGGCCCGACGAATTCATCCCTCTCCTCAACATCGACGCTGTCG
>JAYVDQ010000369.1:0-2095 GCA_043749325.1 Chloracidobacterium sp.
CCCCCATTCAAAAGGATATAGATTTACGGACAGAATAATGTACGGCAGCGTACATAGAGGAAATTCGATTTCCCGGCGTCAACCGGCGTCGCTGCCCAGCCGAGGCCGAGCCTCCAGGCGTTGCGATTCACAGGGTTCAATGCGGCGCCGTCGAATTCGGTTTGCAACTATTCCGGGAAAAGGGCATCCTAATAGCGATAGTCCTTCTCTTGCATCGCTTGCGGTGCGCTCGTCAAAGACGGTTTTTGGATAGGTTTTAAGAGCAGGTTCATTTTTTAATCACAGAAGTCGCTCTTGATTTTTTTGAGCATCCGAAACCGACCCTTCGTCGCATCCGTTTTTCTACGAAGCCCTTCGATTCGACACTTCTCTAAACAGGCCCCCTCTGGGCAAAGGTAAATAATTTAATGTCAACGAAACTTTACGTAGGAAATCTTTCCTTCAGCACAACAACGCAGGATTTGGAAACAATGTTTGGCGAACTAGGCACCGTTCAGTCCGCTAACCTCATCGAAGATCGCGAAACCGGCCGCTCACGCGGATTTGGATTCGTCGAAATGTCGAGCAAGGAAGAAGCAGCAAGTGCTATCTCGACCTTGAACGGTAAGGAAGTCGATGGCCGTGCGCTTACAGTCAATGAAGCTAAACCCCGCGAAGATCGCGGCGGCAGCGGCGGTGGTGGCGGTCGCGGTGGAAATCGCGGCGGTGGCGGCGGATATGGCGGCGGCGGTTCGCGCTATTAATAATTGACTGCGAAATTTGCATTCAGCCTCCGGTTAAATGTTTAGCCGGAGGCATTATTCGTTTTCCGGGGGTCATGCGTGGTTGCTTTACCAGTATGAATCGGACAACAAAAAAAAGGCATCAATATAATATGAAAGAAGAATTAATCGAAATGGGCGGCGTCGTCGTCGATAAACAGCCCAACGCGTTTTTCAAGGTGCAGATAAATGACACCGAACACATGGTGCTTGCCACCATCTCGGGCCGCATGCGTCGCAACCGGATCCGCATTCTCATGGGCGACCGCGTTGATATCGAACTCTCTCCGTACGATCTGACGAAAGGCCGCATCACTTACCGCCACAAATAAACGGTAAATAATCGATGAAGTTCACTCTTCCTCGATACCGCGGCTAATGCGGAATACGTGCCCGTCGGGATGGTGGACGTGCATTTCACGGACGTTCCATTCCATATCGGTCGGCGGCCAGGTCACGTCGAGGCCATGTTCGAGACATCTCTCGTGAATCGCGTCAACGTCGTCAACCCATATAGACATCCACACCCCGCGTTCCTGTCCGTCATCACCAGTCGGGCCAAAGGTCATCGCCCTGTCACTCTTGCCCCGCCCGCCCTGACCGTTCAGGCAAAGAAAGATCTGACACTTACCCGAGCAGACGCCGCCGAATGTCGGCGGATCACCCCAGTCCCAACTCTTTTCCCAACCGAGTTTCTCAAACCACTCAACGCTCTCATCGAAGTTGGAAACGTTCAGTATTGGCGTCAAACTTTGTGCGTTCAAATCTATTTACGGTTTCTTAACCGGCGGGGTAGGCGTGACTTTTGGATAAACGATATCTTTGGCGCTGATCGTCGGGCTCGGACGCGGAGCATCGGCCCCTACCGGAACGAGCCACAGCTCGTGCGATATCTCCTCTCTGAACCCTCCGTCTATTGTGCCGATGCGTTCAGCCGGAACACCCGCTTTTACGAGATAGGCCCTGATACGCCTCAGGTCGGTGTTTGCCTGGCCGCGCGGGCCTGTTCGTCCGGCATAGGAGATAACATATGCCAGGTCGCTCGGCGTAATGTTAGCAATAAAACTGTCCAGTCGAGCTATTTCCTCTTCATCCTTGACCGATCCGTACTCATCGACTTTCTTTGCCGGGCCCGCGACCGGGACCGTAAAGCTGGCATCGGCGGTGCATTCGCCCGGAAATCCCCCAATTAAAATAGATGCGGTTATGGCTTTGTCGGCGCCCGCGCCAGTCGAATCGACATCGATATTTGTTGTGCTCTGGCCCGAGGTGATAATGCCGGCCGTCGTTGACCAGATAAAGATCGGTGTGACCTTTGGGTCCCCGCCCGCGAG
>JAYVDQ010000370.1:0-3590 GCA_043749325.1 Chloracidobacterium sp.
CTCGGCGACCTCCTCGCCGCGGCTGATGGCCTCGAGCTCCTTTTGACGCTGTACCTCCTGCTGGATCGACGGGGCAACGGCAAGCAGCGCAACGGCAAAGACCGCCATGATCGCCATCACGGCGAGCAGCGTCATCCCGCGTTCGCAGCTTTTTTTAGTTGTTGCCATCACCATCATCAACATCCTTCTTATCGCGGTTTGGCGTGGGTTGGGTCGTCGGGTTGTACGGTTGAATGGTTCCCGGAATTCCCGGGATATTACCTCTTGCCGGATCAAACGGAGTAAATCCGCCATCGGGTCTTGATCCTGGGTTGCCGCCTTGGGTAGCAGGTGTCCGCGATATCGGTACACGGTGCCGGAAGCCTAGATTAATGTCCTCAAATACTACCTCTGCCGGAGATATATCGATCACCCTGAACTGGCCTTTGACCACATCGTTTAATCTCGCACCAAAGGGAGGCGTATTGGGGCTGTCGGTGAAATAGGCAGTATCATTGTTATAGCGTTTTCGGCCGATCATTCCGATATATTGAAATGTGGGGCGCGGCGGGGCCATAACGGTCATCATCATCTGATTCGAATAGATCAGCCCGTTTGGCGTCTGCACGATCACCTGCCGCGGACCCTCCGAGGCGATCAGGCTGGTTGGAATTTCCGTAACCAATTTTTGATCACTAACGAAAGTCGTGGGCATTTCCGTCTGATTAAAGTAGATACGAGAATCAGGCGTAAAATACATGCCGCTAACCTCGAATTTGAACGGTTTGATACCGGCATAGATCGAACCGGGACTTACCGATGCAATATACATTACCGGCGTGGGCGCCGGTGTAGGGGTGGCCGTGGGCTTCGCGGTAGGCAGAGGCGTCGGGACATACGGTGTCGGCGGCGGCGGCTCGAAAAAAGCGAATATATTGCGTCCGGGATCGGGTGCATAGCTGCTCCCAGGACGATAATCGACCGGCGTTGATTGATAAGCAAAATCCTGCTCGGTTACCGTAGGCATACGAGCGACATCACGATTTGCCGCCGGCGTGACGGTGGGCCGGGGCGTCGGCGAACTCTTAACCGCAGCGGATGAGCTGCCGCCCAAAAGGCTGCGGCCAAACGCCATATAAAGCGCGACTAGAGCGACGAGCCCGAGAACCCCCGCGGCGATCATCTTGTTTCTTTCGGTCTTAGTTTTGCCTTCGAACAACCCCATTTACGTCTTTCGATAAATTACTGCTGGACCGGTGCCGTTGACATCGGTGCAAAGCCGGCCCGCCTGAAATAAGCGGCCATTTCTAAATGCAGGCTCACAATTTCGCCATGCATTTTCCCCTTCTTCGATGCCGACTGCTGTGCCGGCGTCTGAACAAATGGCGGATTTGCGGTGGCCGGGAATCCCGGAGCGACCATTGGCTTGCCGGTGGTCGGGTTGATGGCCATCTGAGTGCCCGTTCCTAAATTTGGATTCGGATTTGCGGCCAGATGTGGTTTTGACTGGTCTTTTTGTGTCTCGCTGTCCGATGGCGCAAGCTCGACCGCGCTGACCACGATAAATTCGCGTCCTGTCTCGATCTCGCGGATAAATCGCCGGAGATTCTGGTATGAACCCTCGACCGTTACTGTGACATAGACGCCCGGAAACAGGCTGCGGAATTTTGATCGGCCGTGTTCCTCCCCCGATTGCTGGCCGGGATTCATATCGACCGTTTCGAGCGGAGCGTAGTCCGGGCCGCTCGTATTTACGAGGCTGTACGCACCCATCAGCCCGTTAAGCCGCTGATAAAGGGCCGCCTGGCCGTTCGAGGCGACCGGCAGGAACCGAGTTTGGAAATCATCGACGCTGGCGAGTAGTTTCCCGACCTGGTCCTGAGTGCTTGTTATTTCGCCGTATTTAGATTTCGCCGACATCTGCTCGGCCTCGAGCCGGTCGGCTTCGGACCTGTTCTGTGCGAGCTGGCGGTCCGACGGGATGACAAAGAAGAAATACGCCACGAGCGCCGCCAGTACCGCCATCGAGCTGACCGCGACAGCGGCAATTTCGGCCGGGCCCCACATTCCCGCGTAAACCTTGCGAGGCCTGTTAGACACGATTATTACCGGCACGGGTGTTTCGACGACAACGGTGTCGTCCAGTTCTGTGACATCAATAGGTTCGACCGGCAGGGGTTCTTGTTCAGCCATTATTGCCCGCCTCCCTGCTGGTTTTGAGCAATGTCGGCCGCCGGTGCGGCGACGTAACTATTCGTCGGAGTATAAATGACGTGAAAAGTGTATTCGGAAAAGCTGATACGCTCATTCTTTTGAAGATCCTGGCCGCGCAACTCGGCTTGAAAAAGCCCTGAGTTGTTCATATTTTCGATCATCGACATCACGGCGGGGTAATCGCGGCTGATCACGCCAAGCTCGAGTTCGGCTTTGACGCGGTCGCCGTCCTGATAGATGTTATCGACCGATATCCGCGATGAGCTGACGCTGCCGGGCAGGACCGATTCCAGATCAGAGAATAGCCGCGACCAGCCAAAGGTCTTATTGGCGACCAGCTTGTGCGAGGCGGACAGCATGGCCTTTTGCTCGGGCGTCAGTAGTTGCTGGACTTTTTCACCCTCGCCCTTGAGCCGCTGAATTTCGGTTTGGCGTTCCTGAATGGCTTTAGCCAGCAGTTCGTTCTGCTTATTGTTGTCGTTCAGATGTGCAAGACAATACACGCCTCCAACGGCGCTTATAACGAGCAGCAGAGCCGATATCAGGTACGGCAATACTCGATTACGAAAAGGATTGGTAGCGAGATTTAGCTTAGTGATCACCTTAAATTTAATAACTTAATCGAACAGTGCGTAAAACAAAAGCAAATTTTATCACGAAAGAATACCGTTGTCTTACACGTCCCACTTGCGGGAATTGTTGCAAATATTAATCGCATGTCAGGACCGGGAGCGGTAGCGACCGGATTCTGTATCGCTGGCAAAAAGAATCCAGTCGCTACCGCTCCCGGTTCTGACACGGTACGATAAAGGTTGCAAACACGCTCGCTGTATGGTAATTTGACTGACTAAGCTGCAATATTCATTAGATCATTAGAGAGGTAAGAGAGGATACGTATGATAGACGCCCCTGAAAAAGTTCACACTGGCACTGACGCTCCCGCATATCGCATTGACAAGAAACTGCACCAGATCCTGTACAAGGAGCCAAGCCGTCCAACCTTTGAGCCCGGAGACGAGGTTCTGCCCGAACCGATATATCCACAGCATCCCAATCCGGTTGAGATGACCAAGCGCGAGTATCAGACGACAAATGCCAAACGCGCGTGGAAAACCTGGGGTGCTCCCTATTTCAGATCCCGATGGCATTCCAAGGATTTGCGCCCGATCATTCCATATTTGTTTACGGATTGGAAATGCAATTACGACTGCCACTATGGTTGGTCATACAACAATAGGGTCAAGGGAATGACCGAGGACGTGGCTAAACAATCGATCGACTGGCTGCACTCGATCGGTTCGCGTGTATTAGCTCTCATGGGCGGCGAACCGCTGCTGCGGCCAAAGTTTATCCATAAGATCGTTGATTACAGCGCTAAAAAGGACATTTTCGTTTAT
>JAYVDQ010000371.1:0-5444 GCA_043749325.1 Chloracidobacterium sp.
CTTAATAGAACTCACAATGGAGGCTACAATAGGAAAAAACTCCCTTTCGGTCATCTCTTTATTCAACCGTTTGAAAGCATTGTCGAAATCGGCATCAAGCGCCTTCTTATCCGTATAACGATACAAACCCGGATGATCCTCTTCGAGAACCTTCCGCAAGACAAGAAAATCTTCTTGTAACTGTTTTGCCTGAAACTTCCGATTGACGATAGAGGTTGGAGGAACTATCTGTTTAGCTAAATTCGGGTGGACTGGCAACGAAATAACAACGACGACGGCAAAAACGAAGCAAAAATTATAAAAGGACTTTCGCCTTTGGCTTTTCATAGTTTTATCTCCCCGAAGTAAAAGAAAGCACCCAACTAATGATTATGCCGAATCAATCCGCATAACACCCAAATTTCGTGTATTATGCCGAGCTATTTTTCGAAAGTTCAGGGCGCGCTTTTTATCAAGAGTTCCGCAGATCAGGCACCTTCCGTCCCTAACTTTGCTTCCTGCCCATCATGTCCAATCCGACTGCGGCGACGAGGATCGAGCCTTTTATTATGTCCTGCATAAAATCGCGAACGTTGAGCAGCGACATGCCGTTATCGAGGCTCGCCATTATTAACGCTCCGAGACACGCGCCGAAGATGGTTCCGCGTCCGCCCATTAGGCTGGCTCCGCCGATGACGCAGGCGGCGATGGCGTCGAGTTCTTTTAACACGCCGGCGTCCGGTGCGGCGCTTCCTACGCGAGCCGTGAAGATCAAAGCGGCGACGCCGGTCAGGGCTCCCAAGAGGGCGTAAACCTTGAGGATGTTGCGTTTGTTATTGATGCCCGAGAGCCGCGCCGCGTCGGCGTTGCCGCCGATGGCATATAGATATCGGCCAAAAGTGGTGGAATTAGTAAGAAAGCCGCCTAAGAGAGCCACGGCGAGCAGGATCAGCACCGGAATCGGCACACCTTGGTACGAGTTCATAACCCAGATAAACGCCAAGATGCCGCCGATGGGAATGATCGATTTAAGCAGCTCACCGACGTAATTTGCCTCGCCGAGTCCATAATCTTTGACAGATCTCGCGTTGCGGTACGCCATGAACAAAACAAACAAGATCGCCGCCGCCGCGAGAGCCCAGCCGACCGATAAAGGCAAATTGTTATTGCCGATCGCCTTGAACGTTTCGTTAGATATCGGGATCGTGTTGCCGCCGAGCAGCCATTTTACGGCGCCACGCCACGCCAGCAGGCCGCCCAATGTCACGATAAAGGCAGGTATATTGAGGTAGGCGGTCAGAGCACCGTGAAAAACGCCGATCACAACCCCAACAGCGATGGCCGCAACGATCGCTGTAGGCAGGCCATATTCCATCACCGTGACGGCGTACGCCGCGATGCCGCCCGCAAACCCGAGCACGGCGCCAACCGAGAGGTCGATGTTGCCCGAGACGATGACCATCAACATCCCAACCGCGATAACGCCGGTTACGGACATCTGCGTCATCAGGTTTGACAGGTTTCTTGGCGTCAAAAAAACATATCCCGTCGCCCAATGAAAATAGACCCAGATCAGCCCCAGAACGGCGATCATGATGTACGCGCGAAGCGTGCCAGCAGTTATCCGTGTTGTTTTAGGTTCGTCCATTTTTTGATCAGTTATTTCCGGTGGCGGCCGCCATTACTTTTTCGGGCGTCGCTTCGTCGCGGGTAAATTCGCCGGTCAGCCGGCCTTCGTGCAATACGATCACTCGATCGGAAAGGCCGAGCACCTCTGGCAGCTCCGACGAGACGAGCACGATCGCCATGCCTTGTTTAGCCAGTTTATTGATCTCGGCGTAAATTTCCTGCTTGGCCCCAACGTCGATGCCGCGTGTCGGCTCGTCAAGAAATAAAACTTTTGGATTCGTCAGGAGCCATTTTCCGAGCACGACCTTTTGCTGGTTGCCGCCCGAAAGCGTTCCGGTCAGGGTCATTGGCGAATTTGCCTTGATACGAAGCGAACTCATCGGCCCTTTTGCCGCAATCGTTTCCCGCGTCCGATTGGTAACAATCCTGCCGGAGAGCGACTTGAGCCCGGCGAGAGTCATATTGTCAAGGATCGTCTGATCGAGGATCAAACCGAAACGCTTGCGGTCCTCCGTTACAAAGCCGACACCGTGGGCGATCGCCTCCGCCGGTGAATTGATAGTCGCCGGTTTGCCCTCAACTTCGATCCTACGCAAATATTTACCCTGCCATGCGGCAAATATCGCCATCAACAGCTCGGTGCGGCCCGCTCCCATCAGGCCAGCGATCCCCAGGACCTCGCCCTTTCTTACCTCGAACGAAACATCGTCAACCAGCTTTTTATCCGCAATATCGGCTGAGTACGCCGTCAGATGTTTTACGCTCAAGGCTGTTTTGCCGTGTTCATGCTCGACCTTTGGAAAAATATTGCCTACCTCCCGTCCGACCATCGCGGCTATGACGCCATCCTTGCTCGTGTCGCTCGCGGCGTGGGTCGCAACCGTTTTGCCGTCACGAAGGACGGTGATACGGTCGCTCATTTTAAAGACCTCATCCAACTTATGCGAGATATAGATCATGCCGACGCCTCGTGCGCGGAGCTTTTCAAGAATGCCGAAAAGCGTCTCGACCTCGGATTCGGTCAAAGCCGCGGTTGGCTCGTCGAGAACGAGAATTTTTGCGTCCTTTGACAACGCTTTTGCGATCTCAACGAGTTGCTGTTGGCCGATGCCGAGACTGCCGACCTTGACACGCGGATCGATTTCCAAATGCAGATCCTGTAACAGTTTAGAGGCGTTGTGATAAAGCTCCGACCAGTTAATAACTCCCAGACGGGAAGGCTCCTTGCCGAGGAAAATATTCTCGCCGACAGTCAACTCTTTTACAAGCGAAAGCTCCTGAAAAATGATAGCGATACCCGCGCTTTCCGAATCGCGAATCCCGCGAAAGTGCCGTGCCTGGTCGTCAACAAGGATCACGCCCTCAAAGGTTCCGTCCGGATAGACGCCGGACAATATCTTCATCAACGTCGATTTTCCAGCTCCATTTTCGCCGACGAGCGAGTGGAATTCTCCCGCTTCCAGCGTAAAGCTCACGCCGTCCAGAGCCTTGACGCCCGGAAACTCCTTAACGATATTTCGCATTTCGAGAAGGGGCATATACATTCAATGTGACGCTCGAAATATTACCATAAATGCAAGAAGTCGGGCTTGATTTTGCTTTACGCGCGAACATATACTATCCTCATGTCCGAAAATGGCTACAGGGAAGAGATCGCTCGGATTGATGCTGAATGTGCAGAGATCCGTAAGCAGATAATGCAGCTTGAGTTTCAGAACAAAAAAGATATTACCGCCGCCGAATCGCGTGCTACGGCTCGAGAGGAAGAAAGACGCGTTTGGGATGATATGATGACAAAAAAGATCACCCACATCGCTCAACTCGCGGGAATAACTTACGAGGAACTGGACATGATGGAAGACAAGCTTATACGAGCGGGCAGTGAACTCGCTCGACCTCGTGAACACTCAGTTCCCTCCTAAACCATTCATCTCTTCCTACGTATTGAAAGAGCCTGATCGCATCACTTATACTAGGGCGATGTCAGACCAAATCGCCATCGAATCGACTTTGAACGAACACCGTCTCTTTCCGCCGCCGCCAGAATTTGCCGCAAATGCTCACATCAAAAGCTTTGCCGAATACGAACAGCTTTACGCCGAAGCTGCCTCAGACCCGGCTGCATTCTGGGCAAAACAGGCCGAAAGTCTCGATTGGTTCAAAAAATGGGACACCGTTCTCGAATGGAACGAGCCGTTTGCCAAATGGTTTGTCGGCGGCAAGATCAACATCTCGTACAACTGCCTCGACCGGCATCTGACGACGTGGCGAAAGAACAAGGCCGCGATCATCTGGGAAGGCGAGACTGGCGAGATCAAAACGATCACCTATCTACAACTACATCAGGAAGTTTCGCGGTTCGCGAACGTCCTGAGAAGCCTGGGCGTCGAGACCGGTGATCGCGTCGCACTCTACATGCCGCTGATCCCGGCCCTGTCAGTTGCGATGCTCGCCTGTGCACGGATCGGAGCTACGCACACAGTTATTTTTGGTGGATTCTCGGCTGATGCGATCCGCGACCGCGTAAATGATTGCCAGTGCAAAGTGATCGTTACGGCAGACGGTGGTTATCGGCGCGGAGCCGAGATCAAGCTCAAGGATATCGTCGACGAAGCCGTCGTTGAATGCCCGGATGTCGAAAATGTCGTGGTCTTTCAGCGGACCAGTTCCAAGGTCGCAATGAAACCGGGCCGCGATCACTGGTGGCATGAGCTGACCAAAACCGTCAGTGCCGACTGTCCGGCGGAGGAGCTTGATTCGGAGCACCCGCTCTATATCCTTTACACATCGGGGACGACAGGCAAGCCAAAGGGGATCCTGCACACTACGGGGGGTTATTTGACGCAGACAGCGTACTCGATGAAGGTGGTCTTTGACCTAAAGGATGATGATATTTATTGGTGCACCGCGGATATCGGTTGGGTGACAGGCCACAGCTATGTAGTGTACGGACCGCTGGCCAATGGTGCCACCGTGTTTATGTACGAAGGTGCTCCAAACTATCCCGATTTTGACCGATTCTGGGACATTATTGAGCGGCATCGAATTACGATCTTTTACACAGCGCCGACCGCGATCCGGGCGTTTATTAAATGGGGCGAGCAGTATCCGCTCAAACACGATCTCTCCAGCTTGCGGCTTCTCGGCACGGTCGGCGAACCGATCAATCCCGAGGCGTGGATGTGGTATCACGAAATAATCGGCAAGCGAAAATGCCCGATCGTCGATACATGGTGGCAGACTGAAACCGGATCGATAATGCTCTCGCCGCTGCCCGGCGCGACCCCCACGGTTCCGGGCACAGCGACGCGTCCATTGCCGGGCATCCTGCTTGACATAGTCACCAAAGCCGGGAAACCCGTGGGGCCAAACGAAGGCGGCTATCTTGTCGCTACGCATCCGTGGCCGTCGATGCTTCGCACGCTCTGGGGCGACGACGAACGCTACCAACAGGCATATTGGTCCGAGATCCCCGGCTTTTATTTCGCGGGTGACGGAGCCCGCCGCGACGAGCACGGTTATTACTGGATAATGGGCCGCGTCGATGACGTGATCAACGTCAGCGGCCACCGCCTCGGGACCGCCGAGATCGAATCGGCGTTGGTCTCACACGAAGCCGTCGCCGAAGCCGCTGTCGTCGGCCGCCCGGACGATCTGAAAGGTCAGGCCATCTCGGCCTTTGTCACGCTCGAAGGCGGACGTAAAGGTAACGACGAGCTCAAAAATGAGCTTCGAGCCCATGTTGCGAAGGAGATCGGTGCCCTCGCAAAACCGGATGACATTCGCTTTACCGACATGCTGCCGAAGACGCGTTCGGGCAAGATCATGCGCCGCCT
>JAYVDQ010000372.1:0-7270 GCA_043749325.1 Chloracidobacterium sp.
CGCAGAGATCGCAGAGGCGGCAACGCATCGATTGAATAGTGGGTGGGCCATTTTGAATTTGCCATTTTTATCTCTGCGTACTCTGCGATCTCTGCGTTTAATTTCCTAGCTTTGTGTCAACGCCACGATCGGGTCGAGGCGTGCGGCTTTCCATGCCGGATATAATCCGGCCAAAACACCGATCCCGCTCGAAACGGTTACGGACAAAATTATGTAGCCCATGGTGATGGTCATTGTCATACCTGCGAGGACCGTTATTAATTGCGTCACGCCCATAGCCAGCATCAGGCCGATCACGCCGCCGATGACGCAGAGCAACGCCGATTCGATAAGGAATTGGAGCAGTATCTGTTTTCGTGTCGCACCGAGTGCTTTGCGAAGGCCGACCTCGAATGTCCGCTCGGTAACCGAGACAAGCATGATGTTCATCACGACGATGCCGCCGACAATGAGAATGATCATGGTAATGGGCACGACAACAGCTGCGATCGCACCCGTAAACTTATCCATCTGAGTATTAAATTCGTCCGTGTTGACCAGGCTAAAGGTTTCTTCTTCGCTGCCCATCAATTGCCGTCGATTTCGGAGCAGCGTCCTCGCTTCGTCGATGACTACGGGAAACATTTCCTTATTTGCCGCCTTTCCGTGGATCTGGATACCGCCGGTTCGTTTAAACATTTGGTTGTGAAGCGTGATCGGAACGTAAACCATCCGGTCCATTGACTGGCCGACAAATGAGCCGCGTTTGTCTTCGACGCCGATCACTTGCAGCGGAATTCCGCGGATCTTTAGCGACTTGCCAATGGCGGAACCACTTGGGAAATATTTCTCTTTTACATCCATTCCAATAACGCACACGTCAGCCGCCCGCGTAACTTCTTCGGCGGTGAAAAAACGACCTTCGATGAGCGTTTTGTCGGTCATCTCATACATGTTTTCGGTCGACCCGATGATCTGCGTCGATGGCATTTCGATGCCATCCTGATTGATGTCCGCGTTCGCCCCGATCTCGGCGCCGACATAAAGACAGGATTTGCAGTTGGCCTTTAAGTAAAGATACTCATTCCACTTAACGTCTTTGTGAAGTCGGTTCATCCGTTCGAATTCATCATCCGACAGACGCCCCGTCGAGGCGAGCCGCGTGATCATGAAATGATTTGAGCCGAGAACCTTTGAGACCTTATCGACCACATACGTTTTTAGGCCGCTAATCGATGCGCCGACCACCACCACTGCGGCAACGCCGATGATTATACCGATCAACGTCAAAAACGCCCGCAGTTTATGCTCGAGGATCGATTTTACAGCGATCCAAAATGCGTCTGTATAGAATGAATAAAGCTGTCTCATTGGAAAAACTGATCGTAGCTACTGTTGAAGTACACAGTCGCAAACGTAAACGCCGGGCATTTTGTTCGGAAAAATTTCTTTTTATTTTGGAAGTCGCCGAAGAGGAAGTGTTCAATATTTGCCTGTCCAGCGGTTCAATTCTGTTCAATTTGGTTGGTTTCGCCCGTCAACTGGAGGCGTGATATACTTTGGGCTTGTTTTCGCACCATAAATCAGGAGAAAAAGATTGAGCGTCTTAGTAGATAAGAACACCCGTCTGATCGTACAGGGTATCACCGGAAAAGAAGGCACGTTTCACATGCTGCAAATGCGCGACTACGGCACAGATGTAGTCGGCGGCGTCACGCCCGGCAAGGGCGGCACAACCCACGAAGGCGTGGCTGTTTTCAACACCGTTGCCGACGCCGTACGCGAAACCGGTGCTAACGCCTCGGTGATCTATGTGCCCCCGCCATTCGCGGCCGACGCAATTATGGAAGCGGCCGACGCGGGTATCCCGCTAGTCGTTTGCATCACCGAGGGCATCCCCGTCGCGGACATGATCAAGGCAAAGGAATACCTGAGCAGCCGAAACACGCGTGTCATCGGCCCTAATTGCCCTGGCATCATATCCCCCGGCAAATGCAAGATCGGCATAATGCCCGGACATATTCACAAAGAGGGGCGAATAGGCGTTGTTTCACGTTCGGGAACGTTGACCTATGAAGCTGTCGGACAATTAACGGCCCTTGGACTGGGACAATCGACCGCCATCGGCATCGGCGGCGACCCGATCATCGGAACGAATCACACGGACGCTCTAAGATTATTCCAGGCTGACGACGAAACCGACGCCATCGTTATGATCGGCGAGATCGGCGGAACAGCTGAGGAAGACGCGGCCGCGTACGCAAAAGACAACGTTACAAAACCCATCGTTGCGTTCATCGCTGGTCAAACGGCACCTCCGGGACGTCGCATGGGCCACGCCGGTGCGATTATTTCAGGCGGCAAAGGAACCGCGGCCGAAAAAATGGCGGCGCTCAAGGATGCGGGCATCCGCGTGGTCGAATCGCCTGCGGATATCGGCAAAGCGGTGAAAGATTCATTGTAGTAAAATAGAAATCGGAGGAATGATATGAATGAGCGAATTCAAGTAAATCCTGAAATTCATTTTGGCAAACCGTGCGTTGCCGGAACGCGGATCACCGTTCAAAACGTCCTCGAACTGATCAATGAGGGCCTAACCTACGACGAAATTAGACGCGACTATTATCCCGACCTTGAAAATGGCGACATAAAAGCGTGTATGGATTATGCCATCGCGTTAATATCGGCTGAAGATATCAATGTTGCAGTATGAAACTGCTGCTGGATCAAGATGTTTACGAGATCACCGCACGCTTCCTCATCTCGTTGGGAATCGATGTTGTGCGAGTCTCTGAACTTGGAATGGCTGCGGCTTCCGACGAGGAAAACCTAAAAAAAGCGATTGAAATCGGCCGCCTTTTCGTAACGCGTGACCGCGATTACGGCAATCTGGTCTTTATAAAAGAGATCAAATGCGGTGTTTTGTATTTGAGGGTTTTGCCTTCTACGGTAAATGAAGTTCACACAGAATTAGAACGGATTCTGAAGCGTTACGATGAGGAACAGCTTAGATCGGCCTTTGTGGTTGTAGAAGCAGGCAGACATCGTTTTCGCAAAATCTGATCCGCGTTATCGAATCCCCCGCAGATGTTGGACAGGCGGTGAAAGAGTCTTTGTAGAATGCTAGAATTGGGAAGGGGATAGTTTTATGGATACATTTTATAAATTGCCTTTAGTTCTCGATCCACAGCCGGAAGGTGGTTGGACTATCACTTGTCCCGTTTTACCCGAGCTCATTACCGAGGCCGATACCTGGGACGAGATCGAACCAAACGTCAGCGATGCCCTTCAGGCGGTCGTTGAGATCTACGAACATTTGAAAAAGCCGGTGCCGTCAGTGCTAAATCCGATCAATGGCTTGGCTCCGTTTCTTACAGATACGATCGTACATCTGGAAACCGCGTGAAATATCGAGAAGTTGAGAAAAAACTAAGAAAACTCGGCTGTCTTGGACTCAAGAGCAAAGGCGGTTCGCATCGAAAATGGATCAATCCGATTGCGAATTGTGGAGCACCAGTATCGGACTGGGGGAAGCAAAGATCTGAAAACAGGCACTCTTCGCGCGGCGATTAAGCAGCTCGGGTTGGACTGGGACGAGTTTATTGGGGCATAAAGCTACTATTGGGATTTAAGAATGCTAGTATTACGGTTTTTTGTAATTGTTATTGTATTCGCGACTTTGGCACAGGCTCAGGATATTGATCTTAGTGGAACTATTTACGATCCGAATGGGTCGGTAGTAGTTGGGGCAAAGGTGAGTGCATTCCGAGTTAAATCACGTCGCAGAAAGAAAGTGGCGGAGGTAAGAACAGACTCCGATGGGCATTATTCCGCGAAGTTATTGCCGATGGTTTATCGTTTGGAGGTTACCCAACCAAGCTTCAAGATTCGGATTATTCCAAAATATCTCCTGGTGAATTCCGCATTTGGAAAGGTCTCGCTTGACGTTGTGATTTTTGGTGATAATCCAGAACCGTGTGGTTATGGTGGCGATTGTTCGGGAAACAGTAGAAGGAAAAAAACGAAAGGACAAACTCGGAAAAATCCTTTAATTATTCTTTAGGAGTTGTGTAGTTGATTAATGAGCAATTTAACATTTGGAATCATCAAGCCCGACGCAGTTAGGGCAGGGAATCATGGGAAGATCGTCGCTAAGATCTTGAGCAACGGGTTTAAGATACGCGGGATGAAGCTTATTCATCAATCGCTGAAAGATGCTGAGGGATTTTACGCCGTTCACGCGGCACGGCCGTTTTTTGGCGAGCTGACGGAGTTTATGTCGAGCGGGCCGTGTGTGGTGTTGGCTTTGGAAAAGGACAATGCAGTTTCGGCGTGGCGCGAGTTGATGGGAGCGACGAATCCAGCCGAGGCGGCGGAAGGCACGCTTCGTAAGGAATTTGCGACCTCGATTGGCGAAAACGCCGTTCACGGGTCGGATTCTGACGAAAATGCAGCTATCGAGATCGCGTATTTCTTTAGCAAACTTGAATTAGTTTAGGTGTTAAAGTATAAAAGTTTCAGAACTTTAGAACTTAACAACCATTTATAAGAATCGGGTCGCTACCGCTCCCGGTTCTGACAAGAGAAAACTATGAAAAAATGCCCGACTTGCGATAAGACATTTGAGGATTCGATGCGGTTTTGTCAGGTGGACGGAACCCCGCTTGTTGACGATGCTCCGGCGTTCGATCCTTATGCGACCATAGTTTCCAGCCCCATTCCGGCGGCTCCGATCGCTGAACCCGAAGAGGCCCCGCCAGTCGAGGCTGTAGCCGAAGCAATTCCGGTGCCTGAGCCGGTTATAGCTCCGATAGCCGAGCCCGAAGATGTCCTTGATCTGCCGTCGGAAGATCCGCTCAAGACAATGTATGTTTCCGACGCGGAGATGCGCGACGCATTGGGCGGGGAAGCATCGGCCGTCGAAGATCCGGTGATCGAAGTACCGGCGATCGAAGAGCCGACTGCTTCGGAAGCCACAGACGTCGGAACCGTTGCGGTCCCGGAACCTCCGAGTTTTAGCGTGCCGGATTTGCCGGCACCGAGCTTTGGAGATGCGATGACACCGCCATCACCATTTGCGGTGTCAGACAGCGTCGCGGAAGAACCTGTGTCCGAACCTTCGGTTTTTGACGAACCTGCACCGCCACCGCCGCCGGTATTTGAGGAACCCGCACCAGCGTTCGATGAGGCCGCGACCATGATTCAATCGCCGGTGAGTATGCCGTTCGATCCGCCTGCTCCGACACCGGTATTTTATCCTCCGGCCCCCGCTCCGGTTGCCGAATGGACGCCGCCGCCGGCACCTGACGCAAGCTGGCAGAATCAGGAGATCGGTTCGAACACTCCATTTCAGCCGCCTCCGGCTGGAACCGGCAGCCTCAATCAGACGCTGCCGATCGTTTCGCTTGTCCTCGGGGTTATTTCACTCTGCTGCTATATCTCGCCGATCACAGGTGCGGCAGCTTTAATCACCGGATTCATAGGAATGAAGAATGCGAATAACGATCCCGCCAATTATGGCGGCAAGGGCCTCGCTATAGCCGGAATGATCGTGGGCGGCATAATGTTCCTTATTGGGCTAGCGTATTATGTGATCGTGATACTAGCATATGCCGGCATAATCGCAGGATCGATCCTTCAAGGCCGTTAGTTTTATGAACGTATTTTCAGAAGTTATTCAGTCCACGGTCGCCGTCTTGAAGGGAATGAGGCGGACTCTCGCCGAGATTCCCCGTGCAAAATGGACGGTCCAGTATCCGGATGTACCGATCACGGTGCAGCCGCGGTATCGCGGGCAGCATTTGCTCCATGTGGACGAGATGGGCAAAGAAAAATGCGTCGCATGTTATCTTTGTGCGGCTGCCTGTCCGTCGGACTGCATATATATCGAGGCCATGGACGATCCGCGTCCATATGCCGAGCGTGTTGGCCGCGATGAGCGTTACGCCAAGGTTTACAACATCGATTACGGCCGTTGTATCTTTTGCGGCTTCTGCGTTGAGGCTTGTCCTAAGGATGCGATCACCCATGGTTATAATTTTGAGCTTTCGGTTTATAACCGCGCCGATCTGCTGAAAACCAAAGACGACCTTCTTATTACAAAGCAAAAGCAGTCCAAGAACTATCGTGTAGCTCTTTCGAGCGAAGACGTGGATTCCGAGTATAAGGAAGTTTAGTGATTCCTCGGCGTACGGTAGTCGGAACGTAGGACGACCGAGAAATACCATTTAATGCTCCTCTTATGTTTCCTGACGAAAAGGAATCCAGTCGCTACCGCTCCCGGTTCTGACTTTGGCGAATGCTGACTCCAGATCTACCCCCAACACAGAAAGGTAGACATCACGAATTGCGTGCGTTAGGACTGCGCGACTTTGCTGGGCTCCGGCGAGATGACGAGCGGCTTGATCCATTTGAGTTGGCACGATTTGCAAAGCTACTCGTGGCCTCGTTCGATGACATCGAAGAGCTTAGCGAAGAAAGCAGAAATCATTTGCTCGGCGGCGGTAAAGATATGTGGTCAGGTGGAGCGGCCTCGCACAAGCTGCCTAATGGCCAAAAATTGATAATCCTCAATCCCACTCATGGTCGAAATAGACATAACGCGACGTTGATGGAGGAGGTCTGCCACGTTTTTCTCGGCCATAAACCGAGCCGGCTTGCCATCGAAAAGCTCAATAAGGATGGCAAGGTCATTGCCCGCGATTACAATCAGTCTATAGAGGAAGAGGCCTATTCGACAGGGGCCGCCGCTCTTGTGCCTTACACTGCTTTAAAGCGAATGGTCACCGAGGGCAGGACCGCCCAGGAGATCGCACGCCATTTTTATGTGAGCCGGGCTTTGGTAGAGTATAGAATCAAGGTTTCGCGTTTGTGGGACGCTTATAAAGAGCACGTTTTTCAGGGCAATCGATAGATGGACTACCAAATCAAACCGGATGAGCAACGCGCAGAACGGCTTTCGACCGTCGATAAGCTGCGCAAGCTGCTCGACATAACCAAGACCATCAGCCGCTCGCTCGATCTCGAAGAGGTCCTTAACCTCGTCATGGATACGCTCGGCTCGCTGGTCCCGTATGACGCAGCCGGGATCTATCTGATCGAATTCAGCCCTGAGGACAAAAGCCCCTATATTTTTAAGTCAAAAGCGATCCGTGGTTATCAGATCAGTTTTGAGTTGATCGAGCCGCGATTAAAAATGGGCGAGGGGTTCCTGGGAACGGTTGCTCAATCCGGCAAGGCTATTATCTCGCACGATGTGAGCCTTGATCCGCGATATTTTGCCGCCCGCGAG
>JAYVDQ010000373.1:0-5424 GCA_043749325.1 Chloracidobacterium sp.
GCCCGCGCTCCGTTTGCATATCGAGGAGCATCTTAAAAAGATCGAGCCTATATTTGAGGGCAAAGCAGACAAGGCCCACGTCATTATCGAGGTCGAACGCGGATTAAGCCGCTCCGAAGTAATTATTAACTGGCGAAATGAGGTACTGACCGCGAATTCGAATATTCCGGATATGTACCAGTCCATTTCCCAGACCATAGACAAAATTGAAACCCAGGCCCGGCGGCTCAAGGATAAGGTTATCGACAAAGCGCATAAGGCGACAAAATCCTCCGAGATCGCCGCGAGGCTGGAGCCGCAGGATGAGACTACTTGATTGAGAAATTGCCAGAAACGGTACACGGTACACTATTGAGCGTTTATGGGATCGGTGTCCTGATCCGCGGCGAATCGGGTACCGGAAAATCCGAATGTGCATTGGAAATGGTCTCACGAGGCCACGCTCTCGTAGCGGACGATGCAGTCGAGCTAAAGAGGATTGGCTCGACACTTTACGGTACGGCTCCGACGGCTTTTAAGGGATTGTTGGAAATTCGGGGGTTAGGGATCTGCGACATTCGCGAATTGTACGGTGATGGCTCTGTGGCAGACCGAAGCGAGATCGGCGTCAGCATTGAGTTACAACCTGAGAAAAACGCCGACCAAACGAGGCGTATCGGCGGCGAGCAAGCAGAAATCGAGATGCTGGGCGTAAAATTACCGCATTTTGTTATCTCAAATTCACATATGCGGCCGCTTCCCGTAATTATTGAAGCTGTCGTCAAAATAATGAGAACAGGCATTCGCTCTGTAGAGAGTGACCTTATCGAAAATTACAACAGGTCCCTGGCGAGCTAAACGGACGAATGCAACCCCTATCCTATGCCAGCAAAGAAAAAAGAGGACGAAGAACTCCCCGGATTTGTTGTTATCACGGGCCTCAGCGGCTCAGGGATGAGTTCGGCGACGGATTCGTTTGAGGATCTTGGCTATTTTTGCGTCGATAATCTGCCATTGACGATGCTTTCGACGTTTGGTCGTCTGCTCGTCGGGGCGGATGACGACCATCCGGCCATCGGTAAAGCGGCTCTCGTCATTAACATTCGCGAACGCCACTTTCTCTCCGAATTTCCCGGCGAATTGCTCAAACTCACTAAACGCGATCTCGCACCGTTCGTCGTATTTTTTGAGGCCTCCGACGAAGTGCTTCTACGCCGCTTTTCCGAAACTCGCCGCCCGCACCCCGCCGATAATGGCAGAGGGCTGCTCGCAGCGATCCGTGCCGAACGCCGTGCGCTCAAGGAAATTCGCAAGCTCGCCGATCTGATTATCGACACATCTGAGCACACCGTCCACACGCTGCGACATCTGCTCGTTCAAAAATTCAGCGGTTCCGAGGAGGGGGTGCCGTTAAAAGTTGAAGTGATGAGTTTTGGCCACAAACACGGCAGCCCGCGAGGAGTCGATCTGCTATTCGACGTGAGGCATCTGCCAAATCCGTATTTTCAAAAGGACCTCAAGCATCTTAGCGGTGAGGACCCAAAAATAATAACATTTCTATTGAAACAGCCCGAGGTGCTGGAGACTATCGAACGTTTTTCCGATCTACTCCTGTACCTTTTGCCAAAATATCAACGTGAGGGCAAATCTTATTTGACGATCGGCATAGGCTGCACTGGCGGGCGGCACCGTTCGGTGATGGTCGCGAACAGCCTTAAAAAGATTTTAAAAGAGCATGATTTCGATGCGTCCGTTACGCACCGCGACATGCAGAAATAAAGTCAGAACCGGGAGCGGTAGCGACCGGATTCCTACGCACGTAGTATTTGGAGAATTATCCATGGACACAAATAAAACAAAAAGAATAGGCGGCGTGATTGTCTCGCACGGCCAGGTGGCCAACGAACTATTGTCCGCGGCCGAAGCCGTAGTCGGCGATCTCAACCACATCACGGCCGTCTCGATCGGCTGGCATGACGATGTCGAAATGGCCAAGAGCGAGATAGAGCGGGCGATCAACGAAGTTTCGCAGGGCATCGGCGTCCTGCTGCTGACCGACATGTTCGGCGGTACGCCAACCAATATCTCGGCGATGTTTCTGGACAGCAACGATATCGAGATCGTCACCGGTGTTAATCTGCCGATGGTCATAAAACTGGCATCATTTAACAGGGAAATTTCGCTACAGGAACTCGCGGTCGAGGTCGAGGCGCAGGGAAAAGAGGCGATTCTAAGGGCGACGACACTGCTCGTACCCCATAAAATGAAGAAAGATGCGTAAAATCTCGGTCCGCCTCACGAACACGCTAGGGCTTCACGCACGCGCCGCGGCCCAGCTTGTGCGGCTTGCCAGTCGTTTTAAGAGCAGCATTATTCTCAAACGCAGAGACAATGCGGTCACCGCCAACGCTAAATCGATCCTCAGCGTGCTCAGCATTGCTGCGAGTTTCGGCGTGGAGTTAAAGGTATTCGCTGATGGCGTTGACGAACAGGAAGCGATCAACGAGATAACCAAGCTGTTTGCCGACAAATTCGGCGAGGAATGATTTAAGCTCCCCTCCTTACAAAGGAGGGGTGGCAGCGTTTTTTGCTGACGGGGTGGTTCTCTTCATGATTATGATCGAAAAAAAAGTAGGAATTTTAGGTGTCCCGCTCGGCTTTGGCGCCGGGCAAACGGGCAGCGAACTTGGTGTCAGCGCGATGCGCGTATCAAAGACCAGAGGCAAACATCTCGGGGAAAATATTGCCGAACTAGGCTATGAGGTTACGGATATCGGCGATGTCGAAATCGTCCGCCCGGGGTATGTTGCCGAAAGCAATGAAAATCCAAAATACCTTGGCGAGATGCTGGCCTCATTCGAAAATATTGATCTCGCGCTCAGCGCTCTTTTACGCGACGGAAAACTGCCGGTAATCCTGGGTGGTGACCATTCAATCGCCATTGGAACTTTTTCTACGATCGCCTCGCATTACCGAAACCAGGGAACCGAGATCGGCCTCATCTGGTTCGACGCTCATGCGGATATTAATACGCCGGAAACATCGCCGTCCGGGAATATTCACGGCATGCCGCTCGCCGCTATTCTCGGTTCCGGCAACGATCAACTCGTCAATCTCAACGGCTATGCTCCGAAGCTTAGGTCTGAATTCCTCGCTCACATCGGTGCCCGCGATGTCGATTCCGGTGAACGCAGCCAGATTCGCGAACTCGGCCTCCGCGACAATTTCTTTACCATGAGCGACGTCGATGTCCGCGGAATGGCCGCCTGTGTCGATGACGCGATAGCCATCGCCTCGCGAGCCCCCGGCGGCTACGCCGTGACATTCGACATCGATATGATCGATCCCCGCTTCGCCCCCGGCTCCGGCACCCTCGTCCGCGGCGGCGCCACCTACCGCGAAGCCCACCTCGCCCTCGAAATGATAGCGACACGCGGCGGCATGCGCTCGTTTGAGATCGTCGAGGTCAACCCGCTCCTCGACCAAAGCAACATCACCGTTGAACTCGCCTGCGAATTGATCCTGTCGGCATTGGGTAAGACGATCTTGTAATCAGTTGTCAGTTGTCAGAACCGGGAGCGGTAGCGACTGGGTTTTTCTTTATGTAATAAGCCGAACAATTCGTGATAAAATCTCGGAGAGGTAATTGCTATGACCCCAACAGAGGTATTAGAAGAAATCCGAAAAATGCCGCCTTCAGAGAGGCGTGAAGTGCTGCGCGAGCTTTCCGAGAACCTTGCGGAGCCTGAGATGAACGGCTACAGCGAAAAGGAAAAGAGCTTTATCGAGTCGATGAAACGAAAAGGACTCATTTCACATATCCCGCCCCGTCTACCAGAGCCGGAGTGGCGGCGAGCTTTCAAACCCATCACGGTAACGGGTGAGCCATTGTCCGAGACCATTATCCGGGAGCGTCGGTAAGTGCCTTCATTTTTTTGCGATACCAGTGCAATTATCAAACGCTACGGTAGAGAAACCGGCTCAGATTTCGTCAACGAATTGGCGGGGACAGAAAGCGGCAATGTCATTATTTTGGCCGGTATCACACAAGTCGAAGTTGCCGCGACGATTGCTCGAAGATTAAAAAGCGGAAGCGTCACGAATTCTGACGCCACCGACGCCCTTGCTGCGTTCACGCTAGATCTTAACAACCGCTACTTAACGGTCGACATAAGGCCTGATGTTTTGTCCGCCGCGATGAAAATGGCCACGAAACATGCTCTTCGCGGTTACGATGCTGTTCAATTAGCCGCCGCTCTAAATGCGAATAATGAATTACTCGCTTCTGGGCTACCTGCTGTCACCGTAGTTTCGGCTGACCGCGAACTAAATACTGCGGTGATTGCGGAGGGATTGGCGGTCGAAAATCCAAACGATTATCCGTAGACATAGATCGTCGAGGTCAACCCGCTCCTCGACCACAGCAACATCACCGTCGAACTCGCCCGCGAGCTGATCCTGTCGGCATTGGGCAAGACGATTTCGTAGCCGGTGGTCAGTGGTCGGTTGTCAGTTGTCAGAACCGGGAGCGGTAGCGACGGGTTTTTCTTTTGTAATAGGGCGAACATTTCGTGATAAAATCCCGGTAAGTGAGATCATCATAATATGAACGACCAACTTTTATTAGAGCGCATCACGTTAAATACGAATGTAATGGCTGGCAAGCCTGTCATAAAAGGCACTCGTTTGACTGTCGAATTCATTTTGAATCTTTTGGCTCACGGAACCACAACGGGGGCGATTTTAGATGAGTACGACGGCCTCAAACCGGAAGACATACAAGCTTGCCTTCTATTTGCCGGAGAGTCGCTAAGCAAAACAGAATTTATGCCGCTGGAAATGGAGCCTGCGTAAATGCGGTTTTTGGTTGACGAATGCACCGGCCCTCTCGTCGCCAAATGGCTAAGTGGGGAAGGGTACGAAACTTTCTCCGTATTCGACGAAGCCCGGGGACTGGCCGACCCGGAAGTATTGGAAAAAGCTCTTTCCGGTAACTGGATATTGATAACTAACGACAAGGATTTCGGAGAAATGGTCTTTCGTGAACGGCGTCCGCACCACGGAGTCATCTTCCCTCGCCTCGACGACGAACGTTCAGCCAATAAGATCGACGTTATCCGACGATTGCTCGCTAAATACTCCGACAAACTCGTTGAGCGCTTTGTATTGTTACCGAAACTAAAGTTCGCTTTGCGAGATCGCAGAGACACGGTGTTCGGTTTAGGACGGCGTTGTGCAAAATAAGTATTCCAACGATCCGGGCAAACTCGTAGTGCTTCGCACACCGAATAAGAAAGCACCAACGCCGTAGGCGTTCTGAGGAGAAGAAACAATGATTGTGAAGCTATATATGCTATTGCTTGCGTTGCTTTTACTATGTGCCGTAGGCGACGTATCTCAATCCCGTGGACAAGTTGCTGCTGGGTCAGGTGATATAAGTCCAAA
>JAYVDQ010000374.1:0-6180 GCA_043749325.1 Chloracidobacterium sp.
CGTTACGCTGCGGTTTTTACTTTCTTTCTTGAGGGACTGGATGCCGCCAGCGAACGACTTAGTAATTTTGTCGAAAAGGCAGCACAAGCTACGCTTGTCGGTGATGTTTTTGACGACGCTGCGACCGGTCAGGGCTTACTGAATTATTTCTTGCGGGCTATCAACTGCGGTGCGATAACGGAAGAAGAAGCTTTAACGCGAACAAGCCTGACGCTCGCTGAATTGCGGTCAGGCTCATTCGTTAAGATCTTAAAGACGCGGCAAAAATAGATGAGATCGCAGAAACGATCTTACTTTATGGCCGCACGCGCCGAGCGTAAAAACTCGGCGACGCTCCATGCCTGTGCTGTAGCACCTCTCGGCAGATGCGGCGAATCGCCGTCAAAGATCTCGGCAACCTGACCGAGCATCGCCTCCGACAGATGCGACACATACCCGGCGAGAATCTCGCTGACTCGTTTATCCAGACCCTTGTCACTAGAGTGAACCTGTCGGTAAGCATCGACAAAATGACCGATCAGCCAGCCCCACACCGTGCCCTGATGGTAAGACGCATCCCGGTCGAGCGGTGAGCCGATATAAATGCCCACATAACGCGGGTCACGCGGACTGAGCGAACGCAAACCTACCGGCGTCAGAAGCTCCGCCTCGACCGTATCAACGACCGCACGGGCGTGTTCGCTTGCGATGATCGGGTGCGGCAGGCTGACGGCAAATATTTGATTTGGCCTTATCGAGCCGTCCTTGTCGGAACCGTCGATCCCGTCGTAGAGACATTGTTTGCCGTCATTCCAAAATTGTCCGTTAAAACTATCGCGAGCGATCGTCGCCATCTCGAAATATCGCGGCTGCCTGTCCGCGTCGCCAAATCTGGTCGCGAGATCGTTCATGATGCAGAGGGCGTTGTACCACAGAGCCTGTATCTCGACCGCTTTTCCGGTACGAGGCGTTACGACCCAATCGCCGATCTTGGCGTCCATCCACGTCAATTGGACACCGGGCTCGCCGGCGTACAATAGTCCGTCAGTGTCAACGTGTATTCGGTAACGCGTTCCCCGTTCGTGCCAGTCGATAATGTCGACAAGTTTTTCGTAGAGCGTTTTGCGGACAAAGTCGTAATCCCCGGTTGTGTCGGCATAGGCACGGATGGCCTCAAAAAACCACAGCGTCGCATCGACGGTATTGTATTCCGGCGTTTCCCCCGCGTCGGGAAAACGGTTTGGCAGCATTCCCTCGGAAATATGTTTTGAAAACTCGGTCAAAATGCTTTTAGCGATTTCCGGCCGGTTTGTAGCAAGCGTCAGGCCGTTCAACGCGATCATTGTGTCGCGGCCCCAGTCGGAGAACCAATGATAACCGGCGATAACGGTTTTGCCCTCACCGCGATTTACTATGAACTGATCCGCCGCAAGGACAAGCTGCCGCGAAAATTGGTCTTTCACCCCTGCTTTTGCGACCAATGACGCTCGACGCTTCATCTCCGCCTTGTGCAGCGTTCCCGCATCGGTTCCGCGTTGTGGTTCGGTAGAGGCGATGACCGTTGCAGTCTCAGACAGGTCGAATCGCAGCACGCATGGCTGAAACAGGTCTTCGGTAAAGTCAAAACCACGTTCGCGCTCGATCTCGTATTCAAAATTGCGGTACCACACACCGCCCGCCTGGACGGCGGCCGCATTATTTGCGAGGTACAGCGTCGGCATCTCAGCGTACGGCTTGAAGGAGATCTGGTTTTGATCAACCTCAAACCGGGCATTGAAAGCGGCGTCCTCGTGCCGCAGATGATGATGATCGCGAAACGCGAGAAGCGGCCGTAATTCAAGTGCGGAGTGCGAAGTGCGGAGTGCGGAGTAATTCTTTATCTTCCATTGGCAAACCGTTGTATTCTCGCCGTGAGCCATAAATACCGATTTTTCGATCTCAACCCCGTTCAAATCAAATGTCCATACCGGAAATGGATCGAGCCGGAAACCGGTCAAATATTTGTATCCTTCGGGATAAACGGTCCCCGGATACTGATTGCTGGACAGATCGTAACGGTTGTCATCGATGACAAGAGTTTCCTCAAATTTCGAAAGCAAGACCAACCTTCCGAGCGGGGGTTTGGTTGCCGCGATCAGCAGGCCATGATAGCGGCGCGAATTTGCGCCCGAGACGGTCGATGACGCGTAGCCGCCGATCCCGTTCGTTTCGAGCCACTCGCGTGAGGTTGATTCGTTAAAATTGCTGCAAATATCCGATCCAATTTCAATCATCAAAACCTCACATTAGAACAGAAGAAATTAACGCAAAGTCGCAAAGAAGAATTAACCACAGATGAACACAGATACACACAGATACCCATTGATCTTATTAATCTGTGTCCATCTGTGTTTATCTGTGGTTTCATTTCTTATTTCTTTGCGTCTTCGCGTCTTTGCGTTAAAAATATTTTTGTTCTATTCACCGCTTTGCTGCAAAAGTTTTGCGACGAGGCCGGTCCAGCCCGTTTGGTGGCTTGCTCCGAGACCTGTGCCGTTGTCGCCGTGAAAATATTCGTGAAACAAAACGTGGTCGCGAAAATACGGGTCGGTCTGGAGTTTTTCGGATGTGCCAAAAACCGGGCGGCTGCCGTTTTCGTCTTTTAAAAAAATGTGGGACAAACGCCGCGAGAGTTCCTGCGAGACCTCCCACAGATTCATCATGTTGCCTGAACCGGTTGGGCATTCGACCTTAAGGTCGTCGCCGTAATAGTGATAAAATTTTTGAAGCGATTCGATAAGCAAATAGTTGATGGGGAACCAAATCGGGCCTCGCCAGTTTGAATTTCCGCCAAAAAGCCCGCTTGTGGATTCCCCGGGCTCGTAATCCACAGTATGATTGACGCCGTTTACTTCCAACACGTAAGGGCAATCTTTGTGAAAACGCGACAGGGCCCGAATACCGTTTGGCGAGAGAAATTCGTTCTCGTCGAGCATGATCTTCAATACTCGCTCCAACCGGTCTCGGTACGCGATAGCCAGGAGGCGACGGTCGCCCATTCCCGGCTTTCGCGCGCAATTAATAAAGCCAGTTAGATCCGGGCGGTTGTCGATAAACCACTGCATTCGCCGCTTGAAATTCGGCAGGGCATCGAGTGTTTCCGATTCAATCGTGGCGACCGCGAAGAGCGGGATCAGCCCGACCGCCGAACGGATCTTGATCGATGTGCTGTAGCCGATATCATGAAGATGCAGCACGTCGTAATAAAAACCGTCGTCTTCGTTCCAGAGCGAAACGCCGTCTTCGCCGCGGTGATTCATCGCGTCGGAAATAAACAGGAAATGCTCCCAGAATTTGCTGGCCACGTCCTCGTAACACTCCTCGACGGTCGATAATTCGAGAGCGATGGCGAGCATATTCAGACAATACATGGCCATCCAGCTCGTGCCGTCCGATTGCGAGATCGTTCCGCCGGTTGGCAGCGGCTGGGAGCGGTCAAAAACACCGATGTTATCCAGGCCGAGGAATCCGCCTTCGAAAACGTTGTTGCCCTCGGCGTCCTTGCGGTTAACCCACCACGTAAAGTTGAGCAGCAGTTTTTGAAAGATGCGGGCCAGGAATTCGCGATCGCCGTGGCCGCGATGTTTTTTCTCGATCTGGTAAACGCGCAACGCCGCCCACGAATGAACCGGCGGATTTACATCGCCAAACGCCCATTCGTACGCGGGGATCTGGCCGTTTGGATGCATATACCATTCGCGGAGCATCAAAATGAGCTGCTCCTTCGCAAATTCAGAATCCACGAGGGCCAGCGGTATGCAGTGAAACGCCAGGTCCCACGCCGCGTACCACGGGTATTCCCACTTGTCGGGCATCGATATTACATCGGCATTGTATAGATTAGGCCAATGGCGATTGCGGCCTTCGAGCCGTGAAGCGGGCGGCGTTGGCATTGCCGGATCGCCATTCAGCCAGTCGCGAACGACAAAATGATAATACTGTTTTGACCACAGCATGCCAGCAAATGCTTGCCGTTGAACACTCTGGGCATCGTCCGAAAGCTCCCCGGTGAAAAGATCCGCGTAGAACTCACCAGCCTCGGCGATCCGTGTTTGGAAGATAGTGTCGAAATCGGTAAAGGCAGTTTCCGTTGCAGAAGCCCGCGCGTTAGCAAGGGCGTAACTCTCAACGTCAGGCTCCGGACTAAGCCCTTGCTTACGCGCGGGCTTCTGCATTAGTCGCAGCCGTATTGTTACATCCTGGCCCGCAGGAACTGTCAGGTGATAATTGGCAGACGCCTTTGTCCCGGTTTTTGCCGGATTGACCGCTTCCGTCTGTCCTTTAACGACATAGTTATTAATCGCGTCTTTAACATATGGCGTGCGGTTTGGCGCACCAAAGAGTTGTTCGTTATTGGTCTCGTTTTCGGTAAACAGCAGTTCCGGCATGCCGTCGCAATAGAGCCATCGTTTTCCGTTCGACTCTTCTTCGATCTCGATCGCCCCCCCCTCCGCGGCCCGCATTTGGCCGGTCTGTTCGATCCCGGTCCAAGTCCACCTATTACGCAGCCAGACTGTTGGCAGCACGTTGATCGGAGCGTCGTCGGGGCCGCGATTGGCGACGGTGATCCGGACAGCCAAGTCCTCGACATCGGCTTTCGCGTATTCGACAAAAACGTCGAAATAGCGATTTTCGTCAAACACACCCGTGTCCATCAGCTCAAATTCGCCCTCGAGCTTGCTTCGGTTACGGTTTTCCTCGATCAGGCGTTCGTATGGAAAGGCCGCCTGCGGATATTTGTACAAATACTTCATGTACGAATGGGTCGGCGTCGAATCCAGATAATAATAAAGCTCCTTTACGTCCTCGCCGTGGTTACCCTCGGGGCCTGTCAGGCCAAAGAGCCGCTCCTTGATGATCGGATCATTGCCGTTCCATAGAGCGATAGAAAAACAGATCTTCTGGTGGCGGTCGCAGATCCCGGCGAGACCGTCTTCGTTCCAACGGTAGGCCCGCGAACGCGCGTGATCATGCGGAAAATAGTCCCACGCCGAACCGTCCGCCGAATAATCTTCGCGGACCGTTCCCCAGGCTCGCTCGCTAACATAGGGACCCCAGCGTTTCCAGTGGCTTGTCCGTGTATTCGATTCGGCAAGGCGTTTTTCTTCTGCTTTCATTTTGTTATCTACCAATATAATCCATTCGGCCAAAATTTCCCGCAAAATTAGCCTTGCTGCTCCTATCGGTTTCAACAATAAAAATCTCTCCGTGTCTAGTTTTTATTCCAGACGAGTCGATTTATAAATCGAAACGACAGGAGTAGAATCAAAGCAGGAAGCGAGGTGTGCTATGGATTTTTATTTTCTACTGTTTTCACTGTTTTTTCCGAGGATCGTGATGCTCGTGTATCTGTTCCTGTTTCCGAACCTGTTTCCCATGAATTGGGTTCCGCAATGGGCCGATATTCTGCTCGGAGTATTTTTGCCGCGTGTATTGATCCTGATCTACATATATCAAAATTTGGGCTACAACAATATCTGGTTCGCGGCCCATTTGATCGTTATGATCCTTGCGTATTTTGGCGGTGGACGCGAAACACGACGACGGAGACGGCGTCGGCGGGAAGAGTGATTCGCGAATAATATACGCCTTCGAAAAGCAACTAATTTGACGGTTAACGGTTCAAATAGCTAGTTCGCATTTGGAGCGTCAGCATGAAATTTATCTACGCGATCCTCATCAGTCTCTTTGTCGCCGCAGGTGTATATGCCCAGGGCGACCAGGTACCTGCCCCGGCGGTCGAGGAGGTTTATCTTGCAAAGGATAACGGCAAAGGTAAGGCCGGCGATCAGGTCTCGGAATTTAGCACCTCAGATATTCCTATCTACTGCGTCGTGCTGCTGGATACGGCTGCCAAGGTGACCGTGAAGATGAATTTTGTCGCGGTCAATGTGTCCGGCGTTAAGACCGACACCAAGGTCGTGACCGCCAGCTACACCACTAAGGACGGGCAAAACCGGGTAAATTTTAGTGGCCGCCCCGATGATAAATGGACGCCCGGCACATATCGTGTCGATATATTTCTGAACGGCAAGATCGCCAAGAACGTGGAATTCGAGATAAAGAGCAAAGGCGTTAATGCGACGGCCGCAAAATTTGTCTCGTCGCCCGGCCCTCCAAAATCAACCCCGCCAAAGCGTTCGCGTAAACCTTAAACATAAA
>JAYVDQ010000375.1:0-14505 GCA_043749325.1 Chloracidobacterium sp.
CAATCGTGGCGCGCGAGTTTAGGCGATAGCAGGTTGGGTACGGATCGTGACTTTCGGCGGGAAGATTTCGCAGGCGGTTTGCGACGAGCTTATGAAACCAATGCGGGGTTATATATGAAACTATCGCAGTGTAGTGAAATCGGTTTGGCGTGCGGAAAATGTAAACGCCGTCCGGCTTTAACACACGCCGTATTTCTCGCAAGTGGCCCACCGGATCCGCAATATGCTCGTTTACGTAGTTCGAAACACACGCGTCAAATGTGTTTTCAGGAAAAGGATAGGCCTCACCTGTCAGAATGTTCGACGCCGATAAGGCCTCATTTGTGAGTATATCCGGATCGATATCGACGCCTTGTAAATTTCCCAATCCGCTCAGAAAGGTCGATGTTTCATTTGACGGGCCAGAACCGATCTCGAGAATTTGGCTTCCTTGTTGGATAACCGACGAGCAAATCGTGTGAAACGCGGTCGTGCCATCGATCCAGCCGGATGACCTGGAATAGTAACGAGCGAGATAATTTTGCTGCCAGGACATAACATTTCGACGATCGGGCGATTACGAACTTACTATATTATCGCGAATGAATCGTGATAACGAAACAAGTATCCGGAAACCATCCGTCCACTCATAAACGCTGACTTTGATAATAAAATCAACGTTGGGTATTATCTGAGCACTAGTACTACTGCAAGGCGACAAACATTTCAAAAATGGTCATCAAGCCTAAATATTTTATCGTCGTTCTTTTGCTGCTTTTTGGGCACGGATATTTGATCGGTCAAAAGCCGGTTGCCGACAAGGTCGAGCTTGGGTCGAACACCGCAAAGAACGGCTTTAAGAATGAAGACGAAATACGAGACAAGTTCAATAATTATAAATTGGACGCAGATGCTCGAACCTGGCTAATGGCGATGAATTACAAGGTTGCTGAGATCGAGAGCGTCATTGCGACAAAACCTCATGGCGAGAAGGCCGATGTTGAGGTCAAAGTCAAGACCAAGGCCGGAGGAAAGACCGAAGGCATTTCGATCAAGCTCGTCAGCAGCCCAAACGGCTTTAACCAGATCGACAAACGCTGGCTGTCGCATTATGTAACAATGTGGAAAATGCCGCCGAATGTCGAAGCAGCGTTAAAACTATTTGTCGGCGAGACACCGCCGAATAAACCCTCGCGGGACCCGCATCGAATGTATCTCGACGAACTCGACGCCGCCTCGCAGAAAGCGGTGATCGATTTCTTCACGGCAAACCGAACAAAGATCGTCCACGATCTTTTCTCTGGCGACGGCCCGCACGCAGCCGGCTGGGTGATGGTGGCACTTAAATCGACGGACAAGCCGCGATGGGTTTTGCGAACTGACGCCGATACGATCAAGTTCTTTGGCGACGGAAAAGTCGAGCTTACCAGAAACGGCAATCTAAAGATCGGCCGCATAACGATGCAGCGAAAGGGCGGCGACGGTGGCCGTGAAACGGCGAAAATGTTGCAATTCAAGATCAATCCGGTTCGACTTTTCGACGCAAAATGAGATTTTCACGCAATCAGATCATTGGTGCGCTGCTGGTGCTTTGCTTGATTTTGATAATTGGCTTTACCCGTGTTTATTTAGGAAGGTTTTAGCCACAGAGATCACAGAGATTGATAAGGATCATATTTTCTTTTTGTTCATTGCTCTCTGTGTCCTCTGTGGTGAAAATTCCTATCGGTTCGGCTTGTCGTCCATCTGAAAGACTATCTTTCCGCCGTTCATAATCTCCGCGTGGGTAAGGTAATTTCGCTTCACGGTTTCACCGTTAACGGTGACCTTTTTGACGTAAACATTTTTTTCGCTCTGATCTTTCGCCTCGACCGTGAGTGTTTTGCCGTTTTCGAGATGAATTGTCGCGGTTTTGATCACGGGGCTGCCGAGCTGGTACTGATCGGAACCCGGAGCGACCGGGTAAAAGCCCAAGGCCGAGAATAGATACCACGCGGACATCTGGCCGCAGTCGTCATTGCCGCCGAGGCCGTCCGGTGCCGGGTGATACTGATTCTTGAGGATCATGCGAACTCGTTCCTGCGTCTTCCACGCGTCGTCGGTCCAATTATAGAGATACGCAACGTGGTGCGACGGTTCGTTACCATGGACATAGCCGCCGATGATGCCGTCGCGGGTGATGTCTTCGGTCTCGGCAAAAAATGAATCGGGCAGATGCATCGTAAACAGTTCATCCAGATGCTCGATAAATTTCTTTTTGCCGCCCATCATTTTGATCATCTGGTCCGGGTCATGCGGCACGTAAAGGCTGTAGTTCCAGGCATTTCCCTCGATAAAGCCCTGGCCCTCGGTTTTTAGCGGGTCGAAGGTCGCCGAGAATTTGCCGTCGCTCATTTTCGGACGCATGTAGCCGACCGAGGCGTCATAGACGTTCTTCCAATTCTCGGAACGCTTTAGAAATTCTTTGTAGATGTCCTTTCGGTTGAGCTTGCTTGAGCGATGGCCCAGTCGTCGTAGGCGTATTCGAGCGTTTTCGAGACGGACGACGAATTTTTATCCTCTGGCACATAGCCCATTTTCATGTAGTATTCGAGGCCGTCGTAGTATTTTGTCTTTGCCGTCTGAACAGCTGCGTCGAGAGCTTTATTCGCCTCGACGCCCGTTATATTACCTGTGACTATCGTGTCGGCAACGACCGCGGCGCTGTGATAGCCGATCATGCACCAGTTTTCGTTGGCGTAGTGCGACCAGACCGGCAGCATGTGCTCTGCGCTTTGATCGAAATGAGCCATCATCGATTCGACCATATCGTGATTGCGTTTTGGCCGGATGATATTAAATAGCGGATGCAAGGCGCGATACGTATCCCAGAGTGAAAACGTTGTGTAATTTGTAAATCCAGCGGCCTGATGGACGTTTTGATCGAGGCCTTTATACTGACCGTCGGTGTCCATATAGACGGTCGGCGAGATAAAGGCGTGATACATCGCGGTATAAAAATTGCTCATTTCGCCTTTGTCCAGGGCCGTCACGGCGATCTTGCCGAGTTCACGATTCCACACGGCCTGCCCCTCGCGTCTTGTGCGTTCGAAATCCCAATGCGGGATCTCGATTTCCAGATTCTTCATCGCTCCGGTGGTTGAGACCGGCGAGAGCGCAAATTTGACCCCTATCTTCTCCTTATCGCGTGTGTTGAAATCGAAATGAGCACGTATCTGCTTGCCCGCCATCTCCGGAAAATTCTTCGACTGGTCAAATTTCCGCCAAAATCCTTTGTAATCCTCTTTCGCAAAATTCTTAAATCCGTAGCTCACAAAAGGCTTGGAAAATTCCATCGCGAAGTACACCGTCCGCGTGCGTGCCCAGCCGTTTGTTTGCGGTAACCGACGATCTTGTGGTCGTTTTCGACACGGACAAATGTCCTTACATTTTTGTCGGCGTAATCGTAAATGCCGTGCATTAGGTCGAGGACAATATGGGCGTTGTCAGACTTCGGAAATGTGTATTGATGAAAGCCAACGCGGGTCGTCGCGGTCATCTCGGCCAGGATATTGTCGTCCTCAAGCAGAACTTTGTAATAATCGGCTTCGGCGGTTTCGTTCGCGTGCGAAAATGCCGAGCGGAACCCGCTCTTTGGATCGTCTCTTTCGCCGGGCGTTAGCTGCAATTCGCCAACGGTCGGCATTATCAAAAAATCGCCCAGATCCGAGTGCCCCGTGCCGCTAAAATGCGTGTGCGAAACCCCTACGATGGTTTTGTCGTCGTATTGATATCCTGCGCAATATTTGTAAGTTTCGGGGTTATATTTGCCGCCGACATTGTGCGGTTGTTCGTCGGTGTCAGGCGAAAGCTGGACCGAGCCGAAAGGCACGGTCGCTCCCGGATAAGTGTGTCCCATTTTCTGCGTGCCGATCAGTGGATTAACGTATTGGATAAAATTTTCCTGCCGCTGAGCGAAAATGCCGATCTGACAAGAAAGCAAAGTGAGACACGCTATTAGCTTTTTCATTTTTTGATCACAAGGTAATAGTCAGGGCTTTGATTTCAAATAATATACAGAACCAAACAAAAATGAAACCCAGCGGATAACCGTATATTAAATGACTGATTTATCTGTGCTAATCTGTGTTCATCAGTGGTAAAAAGTTCCAATAAAAAACCGATCTACGCCATCGCCGGCCCCACCGCATCAGGCAAAACGGCGCTTGGGGTCGAATTGGCGCTTAAGATCGGCGGCGAGATCATTAATTGTGATTCCGTCCAGATCTATCAAGGCATTCAGATCGCGACGGCCAAGCCGACCGAGGAAGAAAAACGTGGTGTTCCGCATCACCTGATCGATTACGTCGATCCAAATATTAACTACACGGCCGCCGATTGGGCGGCGGCCGCCGGCGCAAAGATCGTCGAGATCGAGTCTCGCGGCCACGTGCCAATCCTTGTAGGCGGCACCGGGTTTTACCTTCGTACACTTCGGCAGCCACTATTTGACAGCCCTAAAACGGATAAAGCTCTGCGCGAAAGGCTCCAAATAATCAAAGAAAAAAAAGGAGCCGAGTATCTGCACAAATTGCTGGGCCGGGTTGATGCCGAGGCAGCGTCAAGATTGCCCCCGCGAGATTACGGCCGCACAACACGAGCGCTCGAGGTTTATTTCCAGACCGGAAAACGATTATCCGCGATTCAGCCTGATCGTGCAGAGCCACCCGAATTTGCGGACCGGATACGTCTGTTTGTCCTAAACCCGCCGCGCGACATCCTATACGAAAAGATAAACCAGCGGACAGAGCAGCATTTCTCGGCCGGCCTGGTCGATGAGGTGAAACAATTACGAGCGGGCGGCGTTAAAGATAGTACCAATGCTCTGGGATCTCACGCTTATCGCCGCGTTTGCGAGTATCTACGCGGTGAACGCGATCTGGAATCGGCGATCGAAAAGTCGAAGCAGGACGTGCGCAATTACGCGAAACGACAATTGACCTGGTTTCGACGCGAGCCGAACGTTATATGGCTGGACGGTTTCGGGAATGATAAAGAGATTTTTGCGCAGATACTGGCGGCCATTTAGGGCGACGGACAAAAAATATTGTCGAAGCAGTCAAATTTGTTATAATGCCATAATCGGGAGTTTATCCTATTGTTTTTATTGGATTCGGAGGAATCGATATGGAAAAGCAGGCTGCCCAGAACATCCAGGACGCCTTTTTAAATTCGGCTCGAAGAGAGCGAATTAGTGTTGTCATACATCTTCTGCCGGGTTCGACGGTGTCAGGCCGGATCAAGAGTTTTGACAAATTTTCGGTGCTACTCGACGTCGGCGGACCGGACGTTCTGATATTCAAGCACGCTATTTCCTCGATCTCACAGGAGCGTCGGCCCACACCCGAACAGCCAGCATCTTGAAGGGAAAATTCATAACGTTTGAGGGAGTTGATGGCAGCGGCAAATCAACGCAACTGCGTATGTTGGCTGATGTTTTGGGTGAGCGCGGTCTCGATGTAGTTACAACACGCGAGCCCGGCGGCACGACGCTTGGGCGGCACCTGCGCGAAGCATTTCTCGAGACCGAAGAAGCCGTAGCTCCGATGGCCGAGTTGCTTGCCTTTGCGGCAGACCGGGCTCAGCATGTCGAATTTCTCATTAAGCCGTCTGTCCGCGACGGAAAGATCGTGATCTCGGACCGGTACGCCGACGCAACATTTGCCTACCAGGGTGCGGGACGGGGCTTTCCCGAGGATAAAGTAAATCAGGTCATCGATCTCGCGACCGGCGGGCTAAAACCGGACCTCACTTTATTTTTTGACATTTCGGTTGAAACTGCCATGGCCCGTATGCTCGTTCGTGAATCGAGCCACGCGAAAAAGAATCGTATGGACGAAGAAACGGTCGAGTTTTACACCCGTGTCCGCGACGCTTATCTTGGGATCAATAAAAGAGAACCGGGCCGCTTTCGAATTGTTTATGCGAACGGCTCGATCCCGGAAATACATGCGTCCGTAATGGCCGTCGTCGGCGAACTTCTGAATCTCAATGTTTAAAAATCTCATCGGCAACGACCACGTTAAACACACGCTCCGGCTACTTTTGGCCAAAGGGCGAGTGGCGAATTCGTTACTTTTTGCCGGAGATGAAGGAGTCGGTAAACGACAATTTGCTTTTGAACTAGCCAGAGCCTTCATTTGCACTGAACCCACCGATGGCGAAGCCTGTGGCGTGTGTGCGGCGTGCTCGCGGATAGATAAATTTGTGATTCCTGAGCCTGCGGATAAAAACAAGGATGAATTCAAAAAGGTTTTTTTCGGGGGTCATGTTGATGTAGGAATGGTCGTAACCTACAAGAGAACAATTCTTGTCGATGCAATCCGCGACCTCGAAAGGAGCGCCAATTTTCTACCCAGCGAGGCGCGTGCCCGTTTTTTTATAATTGACGACGCAGATAAAATGAACGACGAATCTTCAAACGCATTATTGAAGACGCTTGAGGAGCCAGCACCGACAACCCATATATTTCTCATAACATCGCGGCCCGACTCTCTGCTGCCGACGATCCGCTCGCGGTGCCAAACGCTCCGGTTTGCGCCGGTACCGGCGGATGAGATCGAGAAATTTCTGATCGACGAAAAGGCCTTTACTTTCGACGAAGCTCGTTTGGCGGCAAGGCTTTCGCGCGGCAGCATCGGGCGTGCGGTATCAATCAACGTCGCGCAATTTCGGACCGAACGCGAGCGAATGCTCGGCGTGGTTCGTAATGCGATCGAGACTGGTGACCGGGCTGCTTTGCTTCGCGTGTCGGAAGAAATGAACGATGCTAAAAATAAAGAACGATTTGAACAAAATATTGATATTTTGGAGTCGCTCATACATGACGTGTGGACGTTGGGTGTAAGCAGCGACGCTGATCGCTTGTCTAATACGGATGTCGCGGACGAGCTTTCGAAATTAGCCATGAACGCCCGGACGTTAGATCTTCCGGCATGGCTCCGCGAGATCGAGATGATGCGTGATAATTTTGCCGTAAATATTAACCGTAAAATAGCCGCCGACTCATTATTTATGACGATGACAACTAATTGATTTTTCCGGGAACAAAAAGAATGTACACAGTGTCTAAATAAGCCTATAGTTGTAAAATCTTGTTCGATGGAGGGAATTAAAAATGAAAAGATTGTTTCCCGTATTGTCGGGTATATTGTTCAGCTTGGTGATAGGCGTCGCGGGTGTTTACGCACAGGACGGTGCTGTGAAGACTGTTCATGGCGGTGTGCTCAACGGCAAGGCGATTAGCCTGCCGAAGCCGGAATATCCCGACGAAGCGAAAAAAGCCGGTGTCGAGGGCGCGGTTGCGGTAACAGTAACGATCGATGAGGAAGGAAATGTGACCTCGGCGACGGCGGCGGAATATCAGGCCGTAATGAAGACGGACGAAAGCGGGACAGCGGGAACGGCTGAGGCAAAGCCAACTCATCCGCTATTGCGCGAGGCGGCTGAAAAAGCGGCGATGGGGGCAAAATTCTCACCAACCCTGCTAAGCGGCCAAGCGGTAAAAGTCAGCGGCGTGATCATCTATAATTTTGTTGCCGCAGGCCGGAATCCTGAAAACACGGTCAAAACAGTCAGCGGCGGCGTTCTCAACGGCAAGGCCCAAAGTTTACCGTTGCCCGCATATCCGCCGGCCGCGATGGCCGTTAAGGCAGGCGGCTCCGTGAGCGTGCAGGTCTCGATTGACGAGGACGGAAATGTTTCTAGTGCGTCGGCAATTTCCGGGCACCCTTTGCTTAGATCGGCCGGTGTAGATGCGGCTCTTCAGGCAAAGTTTGCTCCAACATGGCTGAACGGTCAGCCCGTCAAGGTATCAGGCGTGCTTACCTATAATTTTGTGCCTTAAGGTCGAGTGATAATCAATGGGGCCATGGACATATGAACGAACTCTCGCCGCTGGTGCAGTCACGGCGGCGGCTGTAGGTTCGGCGGTCGTGTGGTATTACAACCCCACCGAAGTGAGCTTTTTCCCCGTGTGCCCACTATATTCGTTGACGGGGTTTGCCTGTCCGGGATGCGGTTTGACGCGGGGATTTCATGCGTTATTTCACGGCGATATTTCCACTGCCCTGCATTTTAATGCGCTTATCCCGGTGTGGACAGTGATTTTCGGCTACGTGTTTATTTCACTGCTGCTTTTAGCGGTACGAGGGAAAGGGCTGCCGATGTGGCCGACAATGCCGAGGTTTTTGTGGACGTTTATGATCGTCCTGCTCGTCTTCGGCGTGTTGAGGAATATTCCCGCTTATCCGTTTTCGCTTCTATTTCCTTAGGAATTTTTACCACAGAGACACAGAGACCACAGAGAGGATAAATTTGCTCTCTCCGTGTTCTCGGTGTCTCTGTGGTGAATATGCTTTAGGTTATTTGGACGAGTTTGTTGTTTTCTGCGAGTGATTTGGCGGCTGATCCTTCTTTGCGGAGGAGTTCGACCTCTTTTACAAATTCTTCGACGATGTCGGCACCAGCTACGCGGCGCATCGGGACCCCGTCCTTGAATATCATCCCGACCTGACGGCCGAATGTGATCCCGAGCTGCGAATCGTGAGCCTCTCCGGGGCCGTTAACGGCGCATCCCATTATCGACAGGTGGAGCGGTTCCTCGATGTGTGCCAGGCGGCGTTCGACCTCGGTGACGATCTCGACAAAATTATCGATATCAAGCCGTCCGCACGTCGGGCAGGCAACAACGGTCACGCCCCTTTTCCGCAGTTCGAGAGATTTGAGTATCTCCCAGGCTACGCGAACTTCCTCGTGCGGCTCGGCAGCAAGACTTACGCGAATCGTATCGCCAATGCCGTCATGGAGAAGCAAACCGAGGCCCATTGCCGATTTGATCGTACCGCCAAAAGGCGTTCCAGCCTCGGTGACGCCAAGGTGCAGAGGATAATCGACCTTGGCAGACATCAGCCGATAAGCCGCGACCATGCGATTAACATCGGATGCCTTGAGAGAAATAATGATGTCCGAAAAGCCGAGGTCCTCAAGAATTCGGATGTGCCTCATTCCGGATTCGACCATTGCCTCGGGCGTCGCCGTGCCGTATTTTTTGAGCAGGTCTTTTTCGAGCGAGCCGCCGTTTACGCCGATGCGGATCGGCACTTTTTGAACCTCAGCTGCACGGACGACCTCGCGGACGCGGTCGATATGGCCTATATTGCCGGGATTGATACGGAGCTTGTCTATACCGGCATCGAGGGCCTTGAGAGCCAATTTGTAATGAAAATGTATATCGGCGACGATCGGCACATCGGTCCGTTTGCGGATCTTATACATGGCTGCTGCGGCATCGTCATCGGGAACCGCGATGCGGACGATCTCACATCCGGTTTTAACCATTTCCTCGATTTGTCTGATGGTCGCGTCGACATCGGTTGTGTCCGTCTTGGTCATCGACTGGACGACGACCGGAGCACCGCCGCCGATCTGAATGTTGCGAACCATAACCGCTTTTGTAACTCTACGCATATATATTGAAACAACGGATCAACGCAGATTTTCTCGGATTAGCCAATCTTTAATCTGTGTAAATCAGCGTTAATCCGTTGTTGCTATCTTACTTGCTAACCAGCCGCGAAACGTCAAAAAATATTACGGTGACCATTAGCAGCACCACGATCGCGAGACCCGTCAGTTGAATGCGTTCGCGGGCAACCATCGAGAGGGTCCGGCCAAACCATGAAAGCACTTTCTCGATGCCGAGGACCATTATCTGGCCGCCGTCCAGCATCGGTATCGGGAGCAGATTCATCACGCCGAGACTCAAACTAATAGCCATGAGAACCGACAGTAGACCGATAAACCCACTTGCAAAGACTGTCGTAATAATGATCTGACCGATCCCGATGGGGCCGGAAACCGTATCGCGTGCCGCCCGTTCGCCCGTGCCGACCTGGCCCAAGGCCTTTCCGGTCAGCCGTAGGATCCTTAAGTTTTGATTGACCGCCTCGCCTGAGGCTCCGACGACACTGACCGGTTCACGCGAACTCATCAGCGTCGGGTCAAATGCTATTCCAATCCGCCACTCGCCGTCTTTTTGAACAGCATGTGTTGTGAGTTCGGTTCGCTGGCCGTTGCGATTGACGGCGAGCTTGATCGGCTGATCTTTGGATTCGCCGACCATGATCTTCATTTCCTGGCTGTTGCGGATCGCTTTGTCGTTGACCGACGTGATCCAATCGCCCTTTTGGAGACCCGATTCCGCGGCTGGCATTGTCGGATCTATACTCCCGACGACAACCGGTTCGGTGCCCGCGTCCGGGGCCATATCAAGAAAACCACCCGACTGGCCATTTTCGGTGACCTTTGTCGGCTTGATCGTCAGCGACGTTCGCTGGCCATTGCGTTCAACCGCAATGGGTACGTCTTTTTCGGGCACGAGCAGCGCGTCATCCTGTATGCGGTCCCATGACGGATTTTCAACACCGTCAAAATTTACGATGCGGTCGCCGGCCTTGATTCCCGCGATATCGGCGGCACCGGCGGGTTTTACGAACCCGACGATCGGAGCCGGATTGGCCGGTACGCCGTAGATTATTGCCATTGTGAACGGGATCGCAAGGGCGAGC
Source organism: Chloracidobacterium sp. (assembly GCA_043749325.1). GTDB lineage: Bacteria > Acidobacteriota > Blastocatellia > Pyrinomonadales > Pyrinomonadaceae > OLB17. Next base: position 10,587 of record JAYVDQ010000375.1, read on the forward strand.
ACGATGTTCATAAACGGCCCGCCAAGCATGACCAAAAACTTCTGCCATCGCGGCCGCAGCTCGTAAAGCTCGCCTTCCGGCACGGGTTCTACCGGCTCGTCAGCTTTGCCCTCGAGCGGGCCGGTGGCGTCGTCGCCGTAAAGCTTAACGTAGGCCCCGAGCGGGATCGCCGAAATGCGGTAATCCGTGTGGCCGATCTTGATCCCAAAAAGCCTCGGCCCGAGGCCCAAAAACGAATAGGCTTCGACCCGCATCCCGAAAAATTTGGCGACCATGAAATGGCCAAATTCGTGAATGTTAATGGCAACGCCAAGTACAAATAAAATTGCTAAAATTGCGATTACGATATCAGGCATCAATAAATCCTTGTCATTAGAACGTTACATCACGTAACGGGTTGTTATAAAAAGTGTAAGGCCGCATGTATATCCAGTCAAACTAATTCCGCAACGCCGCCGATCTGGCCTTTACCGACAAAAGCCTGTTTGCCGCCGCGCGTGCCCACCCGTCAAAACGCAAAACCGTCTCGAGATCGGCGACGGGTTCCGTTTCATGGGCCTGCATCACACCGGCGTTGATATGAGCAATCTCGGACAATTTGATCCGGCCGTCCAAAAACGCCTGCACGGACGTCTCGTTGGCGGCATTGAGAACCGCCGGCATCGTGCCGCCCGCCTTTATCGCGGCGAACGCGAGGCCGAGACATGGAAAACGTTCGAGATCTGGTTCTTCAAAATTTAGCTGGATAAGCTGTGACAGATCGAGCGGCGGCAGACAGCTCTCTTTTCTGTCGGGATAGGTCAAGGCATATTGGATAGGGTGTTTCATATCCGTGACGCCTAACTGCGCAATTATCGAACCGTCAATCATCTCGACCATCGAATGTACGACCGATTGCGGGTGGACGATGACCGAGATCTGATCGGCGTCGAAGCCAAAAAGCCATTTGGCCTCAATGACCTCCAGGCCCTTGTTCATCAGCGTCGCCGAATCGATCGTGATCTTGTCCCCCATCTTCCAGTTGGGATGATTGAGAGCCTCGGCACGCGTCGCGTTCTCGATCCGCTCGCGCGGCCATTGGCGAAAAGGCCCGCCGGAGGCGGTCAGGATGAGGCGTTTCACTTCGCGTTTTGTTTCGCCTCGCAGGCATTGATGTATAGCGTTATGTTCGCTGTCAACGGGTAGAATTTCTGCGCCTGACACTTCGGCGGCCCTGGTCATCAATTCTCCGGCCATGACGAGCGTTTCTTTATTGGCGAGGGCGATCCGTTTTCCGGCCTCGATGGCCCGCAGCGTCGGGACGAAACCAACTGCTCCAACCGTCGCCGAGACAACCGTTTCGGCTTCCGCGTGAGTGGCTACGGCGACCAGTCCGGCTTCGCCGATCTCGATACGGGGCATAGCCGCTTTTAAGCTGTGTAATTCGCGTTCGAGTTCCGCGGCACAGGCTTCGTCGCTACACGAGACCAGTTCCGGCTTGACCGCCGCGATCTGCTTTGCAAATTTAGCGACATTACGCCCGGCCGCCATTGCGACGACGCGAATATCACCAAGATGTTCGATAACTTTTAGTGTGTTGCAGCCGATCGAGCCGGTGGAGCCGAGGATGGAGATAGACTTCATAAACGAAGCTTTAGGATAGCATAACAGACCGGATAATTTATGCCTTTTCTCTTCGGAATAAGTGCGAGCTGATAAGTGACAGGTGACAAGTAATGCTTATCACTTATTACTTATTCCAAACTAAGCTCGTTTCTCAACAAATTCGAGCACATCATCGAGCCCATTGTCACTCGGGATGCCCGCGGCCTGCTTTTCAGCCAGATACCGATTAAACTCGGCCGATTTATTTTTCGGCACACTCAGCGTTTTCCACTCCGCCGATTTGAAATGCTTTGCGAGCAGCACGATTTGGCCCACGTGATAAGGATAGTGCGCCAACTGGCGATTGATCGCTTCGACGACGGTGTGCATTTCGCCGCGCACGGTTATAGTTTTCTTGAATTCCTTTTCGGTTAACGGCTCGATATTGTCGAAAAGCGTCTGCCAGCCGGTTTCCCAAAACGCCATCAGGCTCTCACGAGTGTCGCCGGCGATGCGGAATTCTGCGTCACGGTCTCGCTCGGGTTTCTCCCCGTCGGTCGCCAAGAAATCTCGCCAACGCGAATGCAGATTTCCGGCGATATGTTTGACAATAACCGCGATCGAGTTTGCCTCGGGGTCGATCAACGCAAAAAACTCTGCATCGCTCACCTGCTCCAGGGCACGCTCCGCCATTTTTTTATAATTGCGAAGGGATTTGATCGCGTCGTCGCGATAATTCTCAATGATCTCCTTCATTTCTTCTACTTTTGAATCCGGTCGCGATAGTAATCGTTAATAAAATCTTTCATCCCAAACTCCCACCAGCCGATGCCAAACGTTTTCGCTTCGTCGCTGGCCCGCTTCGCATCCCAGCCATCATGACCGATCCGGTAGACCGCTATAACTGTGCCGGTGCGGTCCGAACCGCGTTTGCAATGAACAAAGACGGGCTGGTTTGCGGAAACAGCGATCTCAGCGAGTATCTTGTCGATGTCCTTAATGTCGGGGCGGCTCCAGTTGCCAAGCGGATAGTTAATAAATCGCATTCCGGCTTTCTCAACCACCGCTTTTTCTTTTAATGCATTATCGTCATTGTCGCGAAGATCGATCACAATTGTAATGCCAAGCTTTTTCAACTCGGCAAATCCGTCATTCTTAGGTTGTCCGCCGCGATAAAGGCCGGCGTTGACCTGATGAAAATTTGGCAGGTTATCGCTCGCGATAATTTGAGCGGATGCGCTTATTGCTCCGACGGTCGAAAAAATCACCAGCGATAGGATAAAGTTTAATTTCATACCGCTATCTTCGATGCTATTTCGGTTGCCGCGATTGTCTGCTGTTCGCCGCTACGCATATTTTTTAAGGTAACTTTACGATCGGCGATCTCGCTTTCGCCCAAAACACAAACCCACGACACGCGGATCGAATCAGCGTATTTTATCTGCTTGCCGAGCTTGTCCACCTCAGGATAGACAATAACGCGAATACCCTGTTTTCTTAGGTCTGCCGCCAATTTGAGAGATGCCGGAATCGTCTCTTCGTTCCAGATCGTGACCATTACTTCAGCGGCGGTCGATTCGGCGATCTCAGGGGGGAACATCCCGCGTTCCTCCATCACAACGAGGATGCGTTCGAGGCCGAGCGAAAATCCGCACGCCGGTATCTGCTCCTTGCCAAACATACCGATTAGCCCGTCGTAGCGTCCTCCACCGCCCAGACTAATGTCGTATCGGTTATCGCCTGACGGATGGGGAATTCCAAGCTCCATAATTGCACCGGTATAATACGAAAGTCCCCGGGCCAGATTTGGGAAAACATCAACTCGTCCTGCCGCCATCGTCGTACTGGTAAGAGATAGAATTTGTGAGATTTGAGCGAGTCCTAGCTTTCCAGAGGGGCTGTCACCTATAAAACCTGATAGTCGACTTAGCGTTGCGGTATTAAGTGATTCGTTTCGCCTTATTCGATCAATCTCGTTATCACCCCATGAATCATAGGGTTCCCCAACGCCAAACATTGTTTCGATGAACGTCGCCATGCGTTCTATCGACTGCGAGGAAAAACCACGATTTTTCAATTCGTCAGCTACGCCCAGTTTCCCGATTTTGTCGAGCTTATCCAATGCAATCAGGGCATCACCGTGACGATTTTCTTCAATTCCACATACATCTAGAGCTCCGCGCAATAGTTCGCGATGATTCAGCAAAACGGAGAAGTTTTGAAATCCTAACTCAAGCATTATCTCGCAAATCGACGAAAGAATTTCAGCCTCGACAATCATCGAGCTTGAGCCGATAGAATCGACATCACACTGGTAAAACTCCCGAAAACGTCC
>JAYVDQ010000376.1:0-6351 GCA_043749325.1 Chloracidobacterium sp.
GGAACGCAGATGAAATCTGTCGGCGAAGTAATGGCCATCGGCCGTACATTTAAGGAATCTCTATTTAAGGGGTTACGTTCACTCGAAGCAGTTAAACCATTGCGTCTAAAAGGTGTGCCAGATGCCGAGCTGCAACGAAAACTTGCCCGGCCAAACTCGCAGCGTTTCTCATACATCACCTACGCCCTCCAGATTGGTTACTCGATCGAAGAGATCCATCGGCTGACAAAGATTGACCCGTGGTTTCTCGATCAACTGCAGCAGGTCATGACATTACAGGAGCAGTTTGATGGGAAAGATCTAGAAGGTGTTTCGAGCGAGTTAATGCAAAGCTCGAAGGAGTTTGGCCTGTCCGACAGACGACTTTCATTCCTTACAGATTCACCTGAGATTGATGTGCGTAAATACAGGCAATCACAAGAGATAAAGCCTGTATATAAGCGTGTCGATACATGCGGTGCCGAGTTTGAATCTTTTACCCCGTATCTTTACTCGACCTACGAGGAAGAATGCGAGGCCGACCCGACATCGCGACGAAAGATCATGATCCTCGGCTCGGGCCCGAACCGTATCGGTCAGGGAATCGAATTTGACTATTGCTGTTGCCACGCAAGCTTCGCCCTGCGGGATGCGGATTTTGAGACCATAATGGTCAACTGCAATCCGGAAACTGTTTCGACGGATTACGATACATCGGACCGTTTATATTTCGAGCCGCTTACATTCGAAGATGTGATGAACATCGTCGATGTCGAGAAACCCGAGGGCGTGATCGTCCAATTTGGCGGCCAGACCCCGCTCAATCTTGCCGACAGATTGCACGCGGCCGGGGTGCCGATCATCGGCACATCGCCGGATTCGATAGACCTTGCGGAGGACAGGAAACGCTTTGGGGAATTGCTCGCGGAGCTTAATATTCCATGCCCCGATAATTCGAGCGTTACTTCGGCCGAGGAAGCCAAAGCTGTTGCAAATAAAATAGGTTATCCAATCGTTGTGCGTCCGAGTTTTGTACTCGGCGGACGAGCAATGGCGATCGTCTATGACGATCAGACGCTCGACGAATATATGCGCTCCGCGGTCGATGCGTCGCCCGAAAAACCGATCCTGATCGACAAATTCCTGGAACGGGCGGTCGAGATCGATGTCGATGCTCTGGCTGACGAAGCCACGGTCGTCATAGCGGGAATTCAGGAGCATATCGAGGAAGCCGGTATCCACTCCGGTGATTCCTCGAGCGTGCTGCCAGCTCAAAAGATTGCTTCTGAACATCTCGAGACTATCCAGCATTACACGCGTCTGCTTGCTAGGGCCTTAATGGTCAAAGGCCTGATGAACATCCAGTTCGCCGTCAAGGACGACCGCGTTTATGTACTCGAGGTCAACCCACGGGCGTCGCGAACGGTGCCCTTTGTCGCGAAGGCCACTGGCGTAGCTATTGCAAAGATCGCATCGTTGGTGATGGCCGGGAATAAGAAACTGGCCGATTTTAACCTCCCGGACGTGCTGCCGGTGCCGAAGATATTTGTAAAATCGCCTGTTTTTCCGTTCAAGAAATTCGCCGGCGTCGATCCGATCCTCGGTCCTGAGATGCACTCGACGGGCGAGGTCATGGGTGTGGGGAAAACCTTTGGCGAGGCGTACGGCAAAGCGATGGAGGGTGCGGGTCTGCGGCTTCCGCTCGCCGGAAAAGCTTTTATTTCGGTAAATAGCGCGGACAAGGGACAAGCTGTTTTGCTTGCACGCCGTTTGGATAAGCTGGGTTTCAAGCTTGTCGCGACATTCGGCACAGCTAATAGGCTTCGTGAGGTGGGTTTGGAATGCGAGACTATCTTTAAGGTCAACGAAGGCCGTCCAAATATCGCCGACCTCATCCGTCAGGGAGAGATAGCCCTTATCATCAACACGCCGCTGGGCAAAGCGTCATTCTACGATGAACAGGCCATTCGCAAGGCCGCCCTACAGTTCAACGTCCCGTGCGTCACGACGATCACCGGCGCCGAAGCCCTGATCGAGGCGATCGGTACGAAAATGTCAGAGAAGCGTGTGACGGTCCGGAGTCTTCAGGAGATTCATAGCGGCAAACAGACTTCCGCTGATACGAGAGCCTGATATTCAGATCTACGCGAAATTCCAGATCGTCCTTTCCACAATATCCTATTTGCCACTTCCAGCCAGACAGGATCGTTGAATTTTAGCTTAAAGTCGTTGAGTGCCGGTATTTTCATAAATAGTTGTAGATATGAGCGTCCCCAAAGCCGCAAATCTTGACCAATCCCACACATTACAATAACTTAGAGTAAAGTTTTCGGGAATATAGCAGTTCTAAAACAAATAATGACTGAATCGCAGGATCGAGAGATAATCGGCGGGCATCTGCTCGTCATCGGCGGGGCGGAAGATAAATATAACGAGCGGCGGATCTTGAAAAAGTTTCTCTCGCTGGCGGGTGAGAACAAGGCCGAAGTCCTGATCGTTCCCGTGGCGTCTGATTTTCCTGAGTTTGCGGCGGATGTTTATACGCAGGCATTCCGAAATCTGGGCATCACTCATCCACGAGTTCTGCGGGCGACATCACGACAGGATATTGTTAATGCCGATGTCAAAAAACTGCTCGATGGCGTCACCGGAATATTCATCACCGGCGGCGACCAGATGAGACTTGTATCAATGCTGGGCGGTACGAAGCTTGCGGAAAAGATTCGAAAAATGGTTCGCGAGACAAATGTGGTGCTCGCGGGGACCAGCGCCGGCGCCGCAGCGATGAGCACTTCGATGATCGTTCGCGGAGAACCGAGTTCGCATCCCCACAAGAACGCTGTAAGATTATCGCCCGGTCTCGGTTTTCTTAAGAACATCATCATCGATCAACACTTTTCCGAACGCGGACGGATCAGCCGTTTGATCACTGCGGTTTCATTCAACCCATACAATCTCGGCATCGGTATTGACGAAAATACGGCGATTGTTTTAGATGGCAAAGGAATACTTGAAGTATTTGGCCAGGGATCGACCACCATAGTCGATGGCTCACAGATCACATTTAATGAGATAGCTGAAGTTGCTGATAATGAAGCATTTAGCATTTGCGGCGTACAACTTCACGTATTACGCGACGGTCTCGTTTATAATTATCTTGACCGACATCCGATCCAGCCAACGACCGAATTCTTACTTCCCGATCTGGGCTAGAATATCACTATGGAAATCCTCGAAATACGAACCCTACGCGGGCCTAATTATTGGAGCGGCTATTGGAAAAAGCTCATCATCATGCGCCTCGATATCGGCGAGTATGAGGATCGTCCGACGGATAAGCTCGACGGTTTTTTTGACCGGATGAAGGAGGTTTTGCCTACGCTCCAATCGCATGGCTGTAGCTATCAGGAGGAAGGTGGTTTTTTGCGGCGCGTTGAGGAAGGCACTTGGGCCGGGCATGTTGTCGAGCATTTCGCTCTGGAACTGCAAACACTCGCCGGCATGGACACAGGTTACGGGCGGACACGCGAGACTGGCGAAAAGGGCGTTTATAATGTCGTTTACAGCTACCTCGAGGAGGAAGTTGGGCGTTTTGCGGGCCGGGCAGGCCTACGCCTTTTCCTTGATCTTGCCGAGGGGAAACCTATTAAGGAGATCAAGGAAAGCATCGCATACGACATTCAGGAAATGCGTGAGATCCGCGAGAATGTGCGGTTTGGCCCATCGACCGGATCGCTTGTCGAGGAAGCAGACAGTCGCGACATCCCTTTTATCCGGCTCAACGATCAATCGCTCGTACAGCTTGGGTATGGCGTGTATCAAAAGCGTATTCAGGCGACGACCACGGTTAATACAAACATGATCTCGGTCGATATTGCCGGAAACAAACACGCGACCAAGACCTTGCTTGGCGATATGGGCGTGCCTGTGCCGAAAGGCTACCGGATTCGGGACATCGAGGAACTCGAGGACACTGTTAACCGCGTTGGATTTCCGGTCGTTATCAAGCCCCTTGACGGTAATCACGGCAGAGGGGCGACCATTGGAATCAATACTATTGAGGATGCCAGGGTCGCATTTGAAAAAGCTAAAGAATCTTCACGTTCGCGCTATATCATCGTAGAGAAACAGCTTGCGGGGGCGGATTTTCGGGCATTGGTTGTCAATAACCGCCTTATCGCGGTCGCCGAACGCGTACCGGCCCATGTCGTCGGCGACGGCAAAAGCTCTGTCCAAAAGCTTATCGACAAGACAAATGCTGATCCGCGACGTGGCTATGGCCATGAAAAGGTGTTGACGCAGATCGACATCGACGGCCAGACGATGCGGTGCATCAGGGTGAAAGGCTATGAGTTGGAGACCGTGCTGCCAAAAGGCGAACGCCTGGAGCTAAAAACTACCGCAAATATCTCGACCGGTGGTACAGCGATCGACTGCACGGACGAAGTCCACCCTGAAAACGTGTTTTTATTCGAGCGGATCGCCCGCATTATCGGCCTTGATGTGGCGGGTGTCGATGTCATCGCCCCTAATGTCAGTGAACCTCTTCGCGAGAACGGCGGCGGTATTATCGAGGTTAATGCGGCCCCGGGTTTCCGCATGCATCTCGCGCCGAGCGAGGGCATCGGCCGCAATGTCGCCGAGCATGTCATCGACATGCTATTTCCGCCGGGAACACCGGCCCGGATTCCGATCTTTGCGATCACGGGCACAAACGGTAAGACAACGACCACGCGTCTTATTGCCCATATCATGAAAAACAGCGGCCGCACGGTCGGTTTTACGACCACCGACGGCACGTATATCGGCAATCAGCAAATCGTGGCCGGCGATAATACGGGACCGGTTTCGGCCCAATTGGTGCTGAAGGATCCGACGGTCGATGTTGCCGTGCTTGAAACGGCCCGCGGCGGCATTATTCGTTCGGGATTGGGGTTTGATTATTGTGATATCGGTGTCGTATTGAATGTCGCGGCCGACCATCTGGGCCTCAAGGACGTGAACACGCTTGAGGACCTTGCTCGCGTCAAATCGGTCGTGCCGCGGGCCGTATCGAAGAAAGGCTATGCGGTCTTAAACGCTGAAGATCCACTCGTATATAAGATGAAAGAATTGGTCGAAGGCAAAGTTGTATGCTTTTCGATGGACGAAAATCACCCGAATATCCGCCGCCGGGCCGAACGCGGTCGAGTTTCGTGCGTTTATGAACACGGCTACGTTACGATCCTAAAGGGCAAATGGAAGGTCCGGATCGAAAAAGCGACAAATATCCCGCTGACCTACGGCGGCCGAGCGGAGTTTATGATCCAAAACGTGCTGGCCGCTACGCTAGCGTGTTTTGTCCACGGTGTCTCGCTCGAAGACCTCCGCGTCGGCCTCACAACCTTTACCGCCGGCACGGCGCAGACCCCCGGAAGGCTTAATTTTGTTGAGATCGGCGATGTTACGGTGTTGATCGATTACGCTCATAACCCCGCGGGATTAAGGGGTTTACGGAATTTCGTAAGCAAATTGCCTAATAAATACCGCACGGTTGTTTTGAACGGTACCGGTGACCGCCGCGACGATGACATCCGCGAATTCGGCAAGATCGCCGCCGATTCATTCGACCGGATTGTCATTCGCACGGGCCAATACCTACGCGGACGCGACCCCGCTGAACTCCACAACCTGCTGCAGGAGGGCATTGCACAGAGCGAAAATACGCCTCAGGTACGCGTCATCCCCGATGGCCGTTCTGCCATCCACCACGCGATCAAATACGGCCGCAAAGGCGAATTGGTTGTGACGCTTGGTGATAGAGTGGTGGACGACATCCGCTTTGTGCACGAATATCGCGATATGGTGAATGCGAAAAGGGCGGATTAATTTATCTGAAGATATCTGTTTTTAACTCGCCGCCAGTCGTTACAAGTCCACGATACATGCCCTCCGAATTAAATGGCATCGTGATGTTGCCATGTGCATCGACCGCGATCAGTCCGCCTTCGCCGTTGATCGATGTGAGATAGTCGATAGCTTCGCGGGCCGCACCCTCAAGGCTCAGCTGCTTATATTTCATTCGAGCGGCAAGATCGTAAGCCGTAACGCCGCGAATAAAATATTCGCCGTGGCCTGTGCAGGAGACCGCACAGATATCGTTGGCGTATGTGCCTGATCCGATCAGGGGAGTGTCGCCTACGCGGCCGAAGTTTTTGTTTGTCATGCCGCCGGTCGAGGTAGCGGCGGCGAGAAATCCGTTAATGTCGCACGCTACAGCTCCTACAGTTCCGACAGGTTTTGCGGCTGCCCCGGGAGCTATCTCTCCCGGTTCCGACCCGGAATGATCGAGCTGAACTCGCCCGTCAGCCAAAGCTTCCTGTAGCTGCAGCC
>JAYVDQ010000377.1:0-17902 GCA_043749325.1 Chloracidobacterium sp.
CCGAGTTTTGGCGACAAAGGCTTTTTCCACACGTTGTTTGGCGGAGCTGGAAAGAGCGTTTTCCGTGGCGGGTATTCGATCTCCTTTGTACGAGAGGGACCGAATCTTCTCGAAAGTATTAATGGTTCTAACCCGGGCGGTGCTCTGCCGCTGTCACGAAGCCTGACGGTTGCGGGCAGTTTTGTTCCCGGAACGAACTTGCGCGACGCCAATAATCCTAATCTAACCCCGCTTCCGGGTATCATTGGTACCGCTCCCGCTTTCCCGATCGCGCTGACCCCATCCAATTCGGCAAATGCATTCGACCCGACGATCAGAACTGGTGCGGTCCATTCGTTTAGTTTTGGATATCAGCGCGAGATCGACCGCAATACGGTGGTCGAGGTTCGTTATGTTGGCAATCGTGGCAAAGGCCTCCAGCGTCAGTACAATATCAACGAATTTAATACCATTGAAAATGGGTTTGCTGACGAATACCGGCTTGCACAGGCGAATTTGTACGCAAACATCGCCGCCGGCCGCGGAACGAGCTTTGCTTACTTTGGCGCCGGAACGGGTACGAGTCCGCTGCCGATAATGGTTTCGTATTTCAACCCGACTGCAACCAATAACCCGAATATTGCGCAGGGCTTGGCAAATTCGGGATACACGGCCGCTAATTTTGCCAATACGACCCTTGTTTTGGCGTTATCCAACCAGGGTACGAATATCGGCGCTTTTAGCGGAACGAACTTCGAAAACAGCGCGACCCGCAGGGCGAATGCTATCGCAAACGGACGACCGGCGAATTTCTTCTATGTGAATTCTTCCGTATTGTCGGGCGGTGCTTTCATTGTCGGCAATAACAGCACTACGTGGTATGACTCCGGGGTAATCGAGCTTCGCCGCCGCCTGTCGGCGGGTCTTCGCGTCTCGGCCAACTACGTGCTTTCAAAGGCTCAGGCTAATGCGTATGCGTCGAGCAGCGTGGCTTTCGCAGGTTATACACAACGTTCGGACGGCCTGAAACTTGCGAAGGGCGTACAGGCGTTCGACCTGCGTCAGCAGTTTAAGCTCGATACGACGTACGATCTCCCGTTTGGAAAGGGACGTGCGTTTATGTCGGGTGCCAACTGGTTAGCCGATGCTCTGGTTGGCGGATGGTCGATCACACCGACAATTCGTTGGCAGAGCGGGTCGCCATTTACCTTTGGAAACGTTCAGCTTGTTGGAATGACTGTCAAAGAGTTACAGAAGATGATCAAGGTCCGCAAAGAGGCGGATCTGGCCTATTATCTGCCGGCCGATATCATCCTGAACACGCAAAAGGCGTTCGATCTTAACCTGGCCAACACGACTACGAATAATGGTTATGGCACGACATTTGGCACGGGCGGACCGACGGGCAAGTTTATTGCACCCGCTGGATACGGCAATTGTCTTCAGAGATATGCCGGCACCTGCGGCTTTAATAACCTGGTGGTTTACGGTCCCGGATTCTTCAAGCTGGATGCGAGTTTGGCGAAGAAGGTCAATCTGGGCGAGAGGAGAAATCTCGAGATCAGAGCGACATTCCTTGATGCCCTTAACCACCCGAATTTCCGCGTCGGCGGATGGACATCTGACACGGTCAATGCGCAGCCGGGCATCGGTGCAAACACAGCGTTTGGTCAGTTGGGTAATGGTTCGGCCTATCAGGACGTTTCGACGACAAACGATCCGGGCGGCCGTATTGTTGACCTGATGATCCGATTTAACTGGTAACATTTGTTATCCGGTTTATGGGCGTTGTCGGCGACGGCAACGCCTTTTTCCGACTTGCAGATAGCCGGGATTCATTCAAAACTACCGCCATGATTAAGAGTCACGCCCGACAGTTGATCTTATCGTTGCTAATTTCCGTTACTATAGCGGGTCCGGCTCTGGCACAGATCGCCGGCGGGATGACCGAAACGACAAACACAAATCTCGGAGGCAACAATTTTATTGTTGGGACAGTGTTCTGGCCCTCCGGCAGGCCGATAAATGTTCGGATGCCGATAAAGCTGGTGTCGATGACGCGCGGGGATGTCATGGCAAATACGGACGACAGCGGCCGATTTATTTTTAGTAAGGTCGGGGCCGGCAATTACTTTATCGTTATAGATCGAGAGCAGGATTTTGAGACTGTTTCACAGCAGGTGGATGTTACAACGTCACGAAACCCCGTTCCCCAAACTTATACAGTATCGGTTCGGCTGACTGAGAAAGTGAAGACCGGCATGAAACCGGCGGTGATAGACGAGACCAGTCTCGGCATCCCAAAACGGGCCTTTGAATTTTTCAAAAAGGCAGGTTCGCTGTCCGCCGCGGGCGACCATAAAGGGGCCGTGGAGCAACTGGAACATGCCATTGCCGTGTACCCTAATTTCTTTAGCGCATACAACGAGATGGGCGTTCAGTATATGCAGATGAATGACTTGGAAAAGGCCGACGAGGCTCTTAAGATGGCTCTAAAGATCAAGCCCGATGGCTACGAGCCGCTTGTGAATCGCGGGATCACGTTGTTTCGTTTAAAACACTATGCGGATGCCGAGGCATTGTTGCGTGGTGCTATCGCCGTCAAAGATCAGTCGCCCGTTGCTCACTATTACATGGGGCGGACGCTTATCAGCCTGGAAAAGTATGAGGCGGCAGAGAATGAGCTGAACCGCGCGATCAAGCTTGGCGGCGATGACATGAAAGAGGGGCATCGAATGCTGGCGAATCTGTTTATCCGGACGGGGGATGACCAGAAAGCTATCAAGGAACTGGGGCTTTATCTCAAACTCGTTCCGGACGCTCCTGACGCTGAGAATCTGCGAAAGGTAATAAGCCAACTTAGGGTGCCACAACCCACTGTTCCGAACCCAAAACCACTCTGATCAATGGAACCGCAACTTTATCGGAAGTCGTGTTCGATGCGACAAATGGTTTTTAAGAAAGGTGACGCCGACGCGGCATCACCTTTTTTGTTGTCGAGAGGGAAGTTATACTTTATCGGTGTCCCAACCCTTAAATATAGAAATAAATGTCTGATCGAACCGAATTATCGTTAGTTCCGCTCGGTGCCGGTGATTTGATCGACCGCGCGGTCCGGTTTTACCGCAAGTATTTTTGGACATTTGTTTTGATCGCGTCGCCGCCGGTCATCGTGGGTACGCTGATCTCGGTCGGTTGGACGGTACTGGGGCGCAAGACATTTGCTCCCGGAGCGGATAAAAATTCGATAGAAACTACGTTTTACGTTCTGTTTTTATGGTTTGGCAGTCTAGTTATCTGGCTGAGTGAGACAATCGCTACGCTCGTCGTGATGGGCGGTGCGTCGCGAAACTTTGTGCGGCATCTGCTCTTTGGCGAGGCGATTACGTTTCGCGAGACTTACCGCAATACATGGCGGCGACTGGGCGGCCTAATCGTCGCTTCGTCTCTGATCACGATTCTGGTTGGTACTATTGGTTTGGCGATCTTTTATTTTGGAGCTACGATTGCGGCACTCTTAGTAATACTTATCTTTTGGGTATTTAGCCCGATTCCGATCGTCGCCGTTTTACTGTCCATGGTGGTGGGAGGCGGTGTTCTTGTGGGGACCATGTGGTTGTTTTTTCTGGCCGCGTCGCGGCTTACGTACGTACCGCAGGTCATGCTCGTCGAGGGGCAGAATATATTTTCGGCGCTCGCTCGTAGCGCCTCGCTTGCCGGCGGAAATGTACGGAGGCTCGCCGCTCTATTTATTTTTACGACCGTGGCCGCATATTCTGCGCTGGCTCTGCTGTATGTTCCGCTTGCCTGGTATGCATCGGCAAACGGCGTTCAACTTCTGACATTCGACGTGGATCTCATTCCGGCCTGGTATGAAATCGCCTATAACGTCATCTGGCAGATCAGCTTTATTTTGATGTCGCCGGTGTGGATGGTCGGGCTGTGTCTGCTCTACGTCGACGAGCGGGTTCGTTCTGAGGGCTATGATATCGAGCTGATGGCGGCACGCCGCCTCGGCGAGATACCAGCAGTTCCGACCACATATATCAACCCGCTGCAGCCGGCCCTGGCTTCGGTTGCCATTCCGAATGATACCGGCAACAGACCGGATCGATCGTCGATCACGACGCTTGGCTTAAAATGATGTTTTTATCCTTGGCTTCAAAAAAAATGTTGAGCAGCCTCGGGATGGCAGTGATCCTATGGGCGCTATTTGTGTCACCGGCTATTGCGGCTTCGTTGAGCGATTATCATAAAAGGGTCGATGCGGCCCGCAGCGATGCAGACCAGCTATTTCAAAGGAGCGGCGACGTCTCGATTGAACATGAAGTGATCCGGAAGATCCATGATCTGGTCCCGGATTCCGAAAAGATCGAGTGGCCCAATGGTAGTCTTGAAACCAATAATCGATGGCTTGGCGCGAGCCTCGACGAATTTAGCAATGAGCCGGACAAAACAAAACGCGTCAATATCCTGAACGGCATAAGCGAACGGCTGCTCGCTGCCTCGGAAAAGATCGGCGAACTTGAGATGGCGGTCTCGGCAAACCGCACAAAGGACGAGGACAAGCAGAAACTCGCCGAAATACTGGCAAGATTGGAGTATCAAAAGGCACAGGTGAAAGAGGAAGGCGTTTTTCAAAGATGGCTGCGGGAGTTTTTGGAATGGCTGGCACAGGTTTTCCCACGTCCCCAAATTGAGCCAAATACGGGCTCGGGCATCGGGTCATTAAAATTTGGTTTGCAGATCTTGATATACGTCCTTGTGATTGGCCTGGTGGGCTTTTTGATCTATAAATTTGCACCGTTTTTCGCTCGGCGATTTGGTTCGAAAGGAAAAAAAGAAAAGAAAGATCGCGTTATTTTGGGTGAGCGGATCGCGGCTGACGAATCGGCTGAGGATCTCTTTAGCGAAGCTGAAGCGTTGGCCCGGGCGGGAGACCTGCGCGGTGCTATCCGCAAGGGTTACATCGCGCTTTTATGCGAGCTGAGCGACCGTAAGGTGATCGGCTTGGCGCGGCATAAGACGAATCGAGATTATCTTCGCGACGTACGCAAAGATCACCGGTTATTCGTGAACATGACCGGATTGACGGGCAGTTTTGAACAGAATTGGTACGGCCTGCGGCCGTCGGAAACGCAGGATTGGGAAGATTTTCGCGATCGATATCGGCGGACTATCGGAGAGGTTCGGAGTTAAAAACAGGTGAAGCAAAAGCTTTTCATTTTTGTATTTTTGATCCTGCTCGTCGCATTACTCGCGGGTCTCAATGCTGCGTCGTATGTGCAAAAGGAAAAGACACCCGACAACGAGTTCGCACCTAATCGTTCAACCTTTAATTCAGGTGCGACCGGCACGCAGGCGTTTTACACGCTGCTTTTCGAAACCGGCCGAAAGGTCACCCGCTGGCAGCAACCGCCCGCTGCGCTTCTGACGGCAAAGGCCAACAAACCGGCCGTCTTTGTCGTGACGGGTTCACTACGACGCCCTTTCTCGGCGGGCGAGACGGAGGCGCTGCTTAGATGGGTTTCCGATGGCGGCCGGCTTATTGTGATCGACCGCGAGCCGCCTGAGGATCTGATCACGACGACGGCGAATTGGAAGCTGTCGTTAAAGGCCTCGGATCAGGCAGTGGATATTTTTACGGTCGATCCGACGGACCAGAAACAAATGATCGGCGATCTTGCGGCCGTAAAGCCCGTGCAGCCAACGCTTTTTACAAAAAATGTTAACGCCGTGCAGCCATCGAGGTTTGCGGCATCAGTAGGTTTTGAAAGATTTTCCGATTCCGATGAAGGCGCCGCTCCGCCGCCTAAAACCCGCGGTATTTCCGCCTCACCGATTGAATCTCCAAGCCAGATCGCCCCGATGATTCATTTTGCGTCCGGCGACCGAAATCTTGTTGTTGACGCACCCTATGGCAACGGAAAGATCGTCTTTCTGGCCGATCCGTACATGATCTCGAATGGCGGCATCGCCCTGGTCGATAATGCTCAAATGGCGATAAATATGGTCACGGCCGGCGACGGTATTGTTGCCTTCGATGAGTATCATCAGGGTTACGGAACCGACAACAACCGCTTTCTTCAGTTTTTCGCCGGCACTCCTGTCATCGCGATCTTTCTACAGGCAGTGATCTTGGTCGGATTTATTTTCTATTCGCAGAGCCGCCGATTTGCTCGTGCAGTGCCCGAGCCTGAGCCCGATCGCCTTTCAAAACTCGAATATGTAGCGGCGATGGCTGAGTTACAGCAGCGTACGCGGGCCTTTGATCTGGCGATCGAGAATATCTATGCAGATTTTCGCCGCCGTGTCGCAAGGCTGCTCGGCCTCGACGGTTTGACGGCGAAAAGCGGCGAGATCGCCGCGGCGATAGCGGAACGGACCGGGCTGGACCGCTCGAAGACTGAGGAGACGCTATTCAAATGTGAGGACATTATCCGCGGCGAGCCGACCCACAAGAGGGAAGTAGTCACCCTCATCGCCGCACTTCGTGATCTGGAGACAAAGCTCGGGATCAAACGATCCGTGAAAACAAAGATCTAGCCGATGGCCATTAACGCTCTAATTATTCTGATAGTAGTGTTCTTTCTAACGAGCATGGTCGGCGTCGTTACGGGCAGTAATTCTCTGATTTCAGTGCCCGTGATGTTTCAATTCGGCATCGATCCGAAAGTAGCCGTCGCGACGAATATGTTCGGACTCGTTTTTATGGCTGTCGGCGGGACGATACCGTTTGTGCGGCAGCGAAAGATCGATTACGCCAAGATCTCGCCGTTCATCGTTTTAACGCTTATTAGTTCGGCGATCGGAGCCTTGCTGGTGGGTCTGATCAGCGGGCCGGGAATAAAACTGATCGTTTCTATCGCGATGGTCTGCGTTGCTATATTTACCCTGTTAAGACGAAACGCCGGGATCGGTCTCGAACACACACCGATAGCATATGCAGTGCCGATCGCCTACGTCCTTGTTTTCCTGCTCGGCATTTACGGCGGCCTCTTTAGCGGCGGATATACGACAATTTTGACGGCCGTTTGCGTCGGAATTTACGGTATGCAGTACACCGAGGCTATCGCATCGACCAAACTTATCAACGTTTTTTCGTCCGGAATTGCCACTATCATCTTTATGTGGCAAGGTTTAGTGGATTACAAGCTCGGCTTGATACTCGGGATTACGATGTTTGTCGGAGCGTATGCCGGGGCTCATTTTGTGACTAAATTGAACGACGTATGGCTGCGGCGGATATTTTTGACGACGGTTTTTATATTGGCAATAAAAACGCTTTACGATTTTATTTAGAATGCTAAATTACACACCTACAACCGTTGCACATATTCTCAATGAGCTTCGCAAGACGATCGTTGGGCAGGACGATGTTATTGAGCAGATCCTTGTTGCGGTCCTCGCCGAGGGCCATGCGTTGATCGAAGGCGTTCCCGGAACGGCGAAGACGCTTACGGTTAAGACGCTTGCCCACATCGTCGGAGCACAATATTCGCGTATCCAATTTACGCCAGATCTGATGCCGTCGGACATCACGGGGACAAACGTTTTTAATATGCAGACCTCGCAATTTAGTCTGCGGCAGGGCCCGATATTTACCGACATTCTGCTGGCTGACGAGATCAACCGGACGCCGCCAAAAACGCAGGCCGCGCTGCTCGAAGCGATGGAGGAACGCCAGACGACGATCGACGGCGAACGCTATCCGTTGCCGCCGCTTTTTACCGTGCTTGCGACCGAAAACCCGATCGAATATGAGGGTACATATCCGTTGCCTGAGGCGCAGCTCGACCGGTTTTTGATGAAAATATTGATCGATTATCCCGAACAGGCGGACGAAGAAGAGATCGTGGCCCGCTGGGACGCGGGCTTTAATTCGCGTCATTTGGAACAGGTGCAGATCAATCCGCTTCCGGACGCAACGGCGATCCAGCGATGCCGGATGGAGGTTCGCGAAATGCGTATGGAGCCGGGCGTGCAAAAATATGTTGTTGAGATCGTCAGGCGTACCCGCAGCCATCCGAAGATCCTCTACGGAGCGAGCCCGCGAGCATCGGTCGCGCTCCTACTGTGCTCAAAGGCGTTAGCGGCGATCCGCGGCCGCGATTTTCCGACGCCGGACGACATTCGCGATGTCGCCCCGCCCGTATTGCGACATCGGCTGGCCCTTCGCGCCGAAGCTGAGTTGGACGGCGCGACTGCGGACGCTGTCATCTCCGACATCCTGAAAACCGTCGAAGTTCCGCGATAATAGCGAGATAAATTTATTGAAAATCGTTTGGCTTGCCTGTGACGGGTGGTTTCGTGCCAGTCACAGGCTTGGCCGGCGTTGTTGTTCCCGGTTTATTATTTTTGGGTAGCGGCGTAGCCATCGGTTTCGGAGTCGAGGACGGTTGAATGGCGGTATTGCCGGACGGCGTTTTTGGGATCGGTGCCGGTTTCACTGCCGTGTTCGCGTCTCTCGGAACGGGCACAAGTATTATTCCGCCCTCAGGGGGCATGAATTGGCTGCCATTGTTCGGGTCGATAGTTACGGTCTGACCGGGTGGTATGTAAGCCTGCGGCGGCAGCCCGTTTTGCTGCTGCTGTGGAGGCGGGGCACCAAGCGGCGGGGCTCCACCGTTCGCCCAGGCATTATAGCCGTCTCCGCCCGGCAACGTTCCCGGCGGGGCGGCCATATTCGCGCTTGAGGCCGCCATTATCTCGGCTTCGGTCATCTCCGGCAACTTCGCAAGACTTTCCTCTTGAGCACCGGTGGCAGGGCCGATCGGCTGGACCGGAAGGCTGCCGGCGTCCGCGACCAACTGGGTTGTTGGATCCGTCTTTCTGACATATGTAGCGTAGATCAGAGCGACCGCGAGCAATGAAATTCCAGCCAAAACAATGAACGCCGTCTGCCAGACGTTTTTCTTTGGAGCGACGGCTGCGGCAGTAACAGCCAGGGTTGCTGCACCGCCTGACAGAAGTTCGAGATCTTCGGCAAAAGCAGCCATCGTCGGATAGCGCCTTTCGGGATCCAGGGCCAAGGCGCTGAGGATCATCGGTTCGAGGTCGGCGGGTAAGTCGCGGCGAAATGCTGACAGGGGCGGCGGCGGTTCCTGCTCGCGTTTGAGTTTTACCTCCGCCGAGGTTTTTCCTTCCACCGGTGCGACACCGGCTAACATTTCATAAATGATTACGCCTAACGAGTAAATGTCAGAGCGCGGACTCGCGACAGGATATTCCCCGCTTTGTTCCGGCGATAAGTATCGCGGATCGGCATCGCGAGGGATGCTCATCGTATCTCCGCCAAAACCGCAAACTTTAACGGTCTCGGTCCCATCTTCATTCTTAGAGAGAAAAATGTCGTCGGGCGTCAATCCGGCGTGGATCACGTTCTTAACATGAGCGGCCGCGATTGCGAGAGCCGTTTGTTTAGCTATATTTAATGTGCGATCCACATCCAAAGTGCCATCGCCAGCTACCAGCGATTTCACAGTTTCGTTCGGAGCCGATTCAAATACGCTGTAGACGATGCCGCGCGAATCGGTTCCGAAATCCGTCACATTCAGAATGTTGGGATGGTTTATAGTCGCGGCATTCCGAGCGCCGTCAAGAAATCGTTTGCTCCAGCGAACATCCATCGCGAGCGCCTGCGGCAGGATTTTGATCGTCACCGCCTTGTCCATGAACTCGTGACGCCCCGTATAGAGATCGCCCGAGTCGCTCTCGCGCAGGAGATCGCCCAGACGATATTTGTCCGCAATAAGTTTTCCCTCAAAATCGTTGATCATCAGATATTAGAACGTTTCAACAGCCGTCAGGTTGCAATTATAAAGATAAATCTCCGATGTGGTAGTTTCAAGACGTGAGGGTCAGACAAGAAAAAAAGCGGATGAGACTTTTTCAAGCCCCACCCACGAATCTGTTGAATCTGCGGGTTGTTACCTAAGAACGACAAAAACGATAAGAAGCGCAAAAAGCACCAGTGATTCGATCAACGCAAGGGCGATGATCATGAGCGTCTGAACGGTTCCGGCTGCTCCCGGGTTGCGTGCCACGCCCTCGGTCGCGCCTCTGCCGACAAGACCCTGGCCGATGCCCGCAAAACCGGCCGCGATACCGAACCCGATTCCCGCGCCGATCGCTTTCGCAGCGCTCACCGTAAATGCATTGTCGCCCGCTGCCGCACCCGCCTGAGCCATTGCCGGCAGAGCCATCAACGCCAATGCGAGAGTTGCATAGCCGACATATTTAAATTTAGCTAATTTGTTCATTTTTTCTATCTCCTATTTTATTAATTTAGAAGACGCGTCACGGACGCTTTTATAACCTGCTTGGTGGTATGATTTCGCCTCGCTTCCGGTATGCCTTGATTTCTACTCCGTGGAGTCAAGTCTCCTGTCGCGTGCGGGCATATTTGCTATAAAACGCAGGCTAACAAAGATCTATCCGCCATTCGTCCTCCTTCTCCAAAACTTTATGCGTGTGCCGCGGTCGTTTCGCCGTGAGCATCAGCGTGCTCATCGTGCCCATGATCGTGTGAAACGACCAGGCTTATATAGATCATCGAGAGCAGCGTAAACACCAGCGTCTGCACAAACGCCACAAATACCGCCAGCGGCATCAGAAAGATGGGCACCAGGATCTGTGTGTACGGCGGGGCAAGATTTGCGATCTGCGATGAAATTTGCTCGTCGGCAAACATATTGGCAAACAGCCGGACACCGAGTGTCAACGGCCGGATCGATGTGCTCACTATCTCAATGCCGAAAATGAGGGCCGTGATCGGGATCATATACCAAGGCAGTTTCGGGCCCGCAAAGTGTGCAATGTAACCCCAAAGGCCATTTTCCTTGATTCCAGCGTAATTAAAATAAACGAACGACGTGATCCCGAGAGCAAATGTTACATTTACGGACCCCGTCGGAGCCAGAAACAGCGGGACCATTCCCATCAGATTTGAGACAAGGATCAGAACACCAAATGTCGCCACAACAGGGAAATACTTAAAGCCGTCCTCGCCGATCACATTGACGACCATATCCTTGAGCGTCAAAAAGCCGGCTTCGAGCGTGAGCTGGCCCGATTTCGGATCATCCTCGGACAGTTTTCCTTTCAATAAACTGACGACAAAAATCGTCAGGCCGCACGCGATCACGAACATGATCGTATACCACGGAATCGCGTTCTCGATCGTGTAAGAGCCAAATGCTTTTTCGGCGGTCGTGCCGAAATGCGAGAACACCAATTTGTTCCACATGGGCTCGGTGTAGGCGACCTGAAAATTGTGAACGGGCTCACCAAAATAGTGATTAATAAATTCGACTATCAATGGTGAGTGAGGCTCGGCCTCTGCAAATAAGAACATTGTTAAGATTTCCTAATAAAAACGTTTCTAAAAATACCGTACATTCCGTCCGCGACGACCGCGATCGCAAATGCCGACAGGCCAACTATCACGGCCACGACCGGCACAACATCGCTCATGTAAATTAACCAAAGTATCAAGCCGAGAGCGACATACCGCAGAATATATCTGACGGCGAGCAGACTTGGCATAATGCCGGCGATGGCATTGTCAAAAATTGCACGAGTCGAGCGGTCGAGCCAGAAATAGTTGGCAAATGCCAGTATGCCGCCGACTAGAATCCCCCAACCAAAACGCGATGAGCCAAATGTGAATCCGGCCACAGCGGCGATCATTACAAAAGCAACCATCCAGCCAAGCAAGCGGCGCTTGGTAATCTCGTGCGGTGATCCGCCATCTGTCAAAGGATCGAATTCATCGCTCATTGCGAAACCTATATTTTACAAAGAAACGCCAAAAACTCAAAAGGATGGAGCATATTTAGTGGGGAAAAGACCGTCATTTTTCATCATCGTCACGCGTGAGAAGCGGCCGGATGGCATTTTTATCTTCGCCGGTATTGAAAATCCGCGATGTGAGGCGAAAAAACTGGATAAATCCGATGACCGATCCGATCACGATTCCGCCAACCAGTCCCCACGGCGAACTGCCGAGAAGCAAATCGGCTCCCCATCCCAAAAACAACATAAATGCGATGGAGCTGAAAAATACGATACCGGCTGACCACGCGAGTCCGCCGCGGCGAACAGTTTCCTGGGTCGACACTGAGGAATCTGCGGGCGTGAACGCCTGGGGGGCGAATGGCTCGGCTTCAGCCGGTTTTTCATAACCCCAGTCATCCTTTTTTTCCGCTTCGTCGTTGTCGAAAATACTGTTGGACATTGTAAAATTAACCTTTACTCATCGCGTATGATGACAGTTTCGGACGGCGATTTCAATTCGTACGTGATCCCGCGCCACGTCATTCGTCCGGACACACCCGCCGCGATCGAATTGATGAAGAATAATGCGGGCGACAGTATCCAGAGAGTATTTTGCGTCCAAAATTGCTGCTTGATCTCTGCTTCGTATCCAGTCAGGACGAGCCGCACTGCCTTTAACCGCAACCATGCCTTGCCGATGCTGCAGGCCGTGACGAGAAAAAGAACCGCCAAACTGATCCAGACGGGTAGACTATTTGTCGGGTTAAAGATAACGATAAAAAAAACGGCGAGCATTATCATGTTGAAAAGGCCGGAGCCGACAAACGACATTAGCCAAAGCGGTTTAGCGTAAACCCGCGTAATCTTCATTTGGCGGTTCGTAAACTCGACCGTTTCCCTAAGCGAGCAATCCTCGACCGACGCTGTAAGAGCTTGGGGGACAAACACGATGGGCAAACCAGCCGCGTTCATTGTGCGAGTGACCGCAAAATCGTCCGAAAGCGTCCCCATCCATTTCTCACGCATATCGACCGCTTTAAAAATATCACGCCGTATCGCCATCGAACCGCCCCAACAGAAATTCGATCCCGTGTTCGGGCCGAGGGCCGATGCGATAGAGGCGTTCCAAACGGCGCGCATTTCCGATCCGAATGTCGGCTTTTTTGAGATGAACCATCTATAACCGGTGGCCGCACCGACGTTTTCATCGGCAAGCGGAGCGACGAGAGCCGCAAGCCAGTCCTTCGACGGCCTCGCGTCCGAATCGACGAAAGCAAAAATCTCCGCTTCAGCGGTCGCATGCAAGACCGCCTCGCGAAGATTTTCGACCTTTTGGCTACAGCCTTCGGCCTTACCGGCAACGATCAGTTTTGCTCTGTCTGCGGCGTTACGTGAAACTTTCTGAATCGTTGAAACCGACAGATCATCAGCGTCATCGACGACAAATATCACCTCGTAATCGGGATAATCTTGTTCGATCAGAGCGGTTAGGTTTTGCTCCAATCCATCATCGAGCCCGCGACACGGAGCAACTAGCGACACAAACGGTGTGAATTCAGAAGGCGGTTTTGCCAATTCGCGTCTAAAAAATCGGAGATATTCGATGCCACCGCGAAAGGACTTAAAACTAAGCCACACGAGGACCGCAGCGAAAAAGTAGAAGACGAAGATCATTGATGTTCGTGCGGGTGGATAAGCGGGAGAATATAGTCGATAGTTCGCTTTCCAGCGCCGCGATTGTGTTTCATGACCTCCAGGGCACCAGAGCCCAGCAAATGACGGCGTTGGGCGTTTGAAAGGAGTTCGGTGAAGGCTGTAGCGAGTCTTGCGGGTGCGTCTTTGTCGGAAACACTCTCTATTTGCACAAGAGCATTCTTGTCGAGAAACTCCTTGATCGCGGCTTCGAAATTTGCCGTGTGCGGCCCAGTGACGATCGCTCTGCCCGCCGCCGCGGGCTCAAAAATGCTCTGGCCGCCGTGCGGGATAAGGCTGCCGCCGACAAATACGATCTCCGCCAGTGGATAGGCTGCCCGGAGTTCACCGATGCTGTCGAGCAAGATGATCTCGGCGACTTGGTCGCGGCTCGACGGTTTTTCGGAACGGCGAACCCATGTAAAGCCCGAAGATTTAATGATTTCGGCGACCTCAGCAAATCGTTCGGGATGGCGGGGTGCGATCATCAACCGGGGTAAATTTTCGCGCGACGATTTCCACACGTCCTTAAAAGCCTCGGTGAGCCATTTTTCCTCCGGCGAATGCGTGCTTGCCGCGATGATGAGCGGGGCTTCGGAAGTTATGCCAAATCTCGCACGCAGCTCATCTGTTAGTGCGTTTTCCTGCACATCGAGATCGTGATCAAATTTTAGGTTTCCGGTGACCTTGACCTTGCTGGCACGCAAGCCGAGCGACATCAGCCGGGTTGCGTCCGCATTTTCCTGCATCAGGGCGAGGTCCAGGTAGCCGAGGATGCGCTTCATAAATTGCCTGATCTTGGAGTATCGATCAAAGGACCGCTCGGACAGACGCCCGTTGACGATAGCAATTCTTCCGCGGTTCTTATATGTTTCGCGAATCAGGTTAAACCATATTTCCGTCTCCATCAGGAGGAGCACTTTGGGTTCGAATCTCTTTAGCGCGCGGCGGACCGTCCATCGCCAATCGAATGGCACGTAAAAAACGCAGTCAGCAGTGTCGGCGAAAATGGACCTCGCCAATTTTTGTCCGGTTCTGGTAGTGGTCGAGACAATGAGACGATGATGGGGGAGTGCGGCCTTTAATTCTTCGACCAGCGGACGCGCGGCGTTCGTTTCGCCGACAGAAACGCAATGAAGCCAGACCACAGGGCGATGATCCGGCTTAAATTCGGGCAGAAACCCAAGCCTTTGGAAAAACCCCGCAGCGTGTTTGCCCCGAAATATTGCGCTCAACAAAAAGAGCGGCAGCATCAGGATAAACGCCAGCGTGTATAAAAGGCTGTAAAGTAGAAACATAGTCCCTAGTCCAAAGTCCAATGTCCAAAGCCTTGTTAGATAACTTTGGACTTTGGACTAGGGACTTTGGACGACCGATCTATTTTACCCGTTCCATATACCGGGCCTCGGTCGGGTTTACCTTGATCCGCTCGCCCTCGACGATGAACGGCGGAACGGAAAGCGTGACACCATTTTCGAGCGTCGCAGGCTTGTTCGAGTTCGAAGCCGTTGCCCCTTTGAGAGGCGGATCGGTCCTGGTCACGGTCAATTCCATTGTTGCGGGAAGCGCGACGCCGATCGGGGTGCCGTTATAAAACTCGACCTCGATCTTCAAATTCGGCATCAGCCATTGCGCGGCGTCACCGAGTTCGTCCTCGGTCAGAGATACCTGCTCGTATGTCTCAGAATTCATAAAATGATGATGCGAGCCATCCGAATAAAGGTAATCCATCTTGTGCTGCTCGAGCGTTACCTTTTCGAGCGTATCGTTGGAACGAAAGCGAAACTCGAACGAGTTGCCCGTCAACAGATTTCTCAACCGAGCCTGTACCATCGCACGGAGGTTGCCCGGCGTATGATGATGAAACTCCATCACACGTACCGGCACACCCTCGTGCACAATTACCATGCCTTTTCTTATATCGTTTGCTGAAAGTGCCATAAACTACTTGTCCTCAAAGCGGTCGTCTTACGGGCGAACGCAAAGGAGCTAGTTTAATTTTTCGTCGCCTGTTTTGTCTAGCGGACGTTCACCCGCATCTTAAATATGCCTTTCCAACGGTCGGCTTTTTGACACTCGGTAACGGTGATAATGTAGTCGCCGGCGGCTGTTGGAGTGATCTCGTTGTGGCTGTGACAGTCGGCTGCCATATCCTGTTCGTAGTTCGATCCCGGAGGACCATCGATACCGAGGGTTATCGCGTTCTTCCCGACATTTTCAGTCGTCAGCGTCTGCCCGGCGCGTACCTTGATCACGAAAGTCCGCGTGCTTTTATAACCAGTTAGCGTGCCAGAGACGACCGCACTGGTTTTTCCCGGAGCAAATTTAATACGGGTTTTCTGGCCGAATGCGACTGTGGAGAGAACGGTCAAAATGGCGAGTGCGAGGATTGTTTTTACAATTGTCTTCATATATTTAGTTGGATTTGTTTAATTGCAGCGGAGGCGGTTCCTCGCCCTCCTTTGGAGCTTCGCGATTCATGCTGTCGTAGATCATGGTTATCTTTTCGATCCAGTCTTTTGCGTCCTTATTGCCCGGATCGTATTTTACCGATTTGCGATAATCGCCGAGGGCCGATGCGTATTGCCGGGCGTCAGTCAGAGCTACGCCCCGTTTGTAATATGCCTCCGAGAGAGCTTTTTTCGCCGCGGCATCGTCAGGTTTTTTCCTGAGATTCAATTCGGCGGACGCGAGGGCGGCATCAAACGCCTTCGTGTCTATCGGGTCGCCGCTCTGCTTCCATTTTGATTTGCCGGCCGTGTCGGTGTCCGTCGGCGGCTGCTGATTTTCGAGCGAATGAGCAATTGCGGTTTGGGATTTCTCGGGCGTTGACGCGACGGTTGAGGTATTAACATTTTCCGCAACAGGCCGCGCGGCGTTACCGCATCCCAGTGCAAAAATGCCAGACGAGATAACTATCAGTAGTTTCTTCATGGTTTATTTCTTATCAATATAGGGCCGTGACTGAACGACGTAGATCTTGCCGTTCATTATACCCCATTCGATATCCTGTTCCTTTCTGCCGCCGAATGCGGTTCGAATATTGATGGCGGTCTTGGCGAGCGTCCGGGTCTGCTGGTCAGTTAGTACGCGCTTTTTCGCACCCGCGCAAACATCTGCCGTCTCTTTAAGATCACCATTCGCGTCGAATCGTAAGGCGCCTTTCTGCTGCGAGAGGGTCATAACAATAACCGAGTTCGATTTCGGGTTGAACAGAACCTGTTCAGGCAAGCCGTCGTTCGCTGTGACTTTAGTATTGTGCCCGCATACTGCGCTAATATATACGGCGTTTTTGTTGCGGTCGTCAAACGGGTCTTTGGTGATCATGACGCCGCCGCGATCCATGTCGATACCGATCTGGATTAGGGCCGACATATAAACGTCGGTCTGGCTGACGTAATTGCGTACCCGCGCCTCGTAGCCATTGAAATTCCAGAGCGAAGCCCATACCGTCTTAACGGCTTCGATGACCTTTTCTTCTTCGCGGACGTTGGGGACACTGGAATACAGCCCGGCGCCGCTGAAATTTGGCAGGTCTTCAGCATTTGACGAACTGCGGACAAAGATGGGTTTGCCGCCCAGCTGCTTTTTCCAGCGGGAAATAATGTCCGAGCGAAGGCCGTCGTCAAATTTGCCGTTCTGGATCAATTTACGAAATTCGTCGAGCTTTTGACGGCGGATTTTAGGGTTATGGACAAAGGTATTGTCGTCCATGAGGTCGTTGATCACCTTGTCAAAACCATTGCCTTTCATGAACTTGTCATACCAGTAATAAGGCACCGAAAAACCGTCAGGCACGCTGATGCCCGGAATCCGGGCGTGAAGCATTTCGCCGAGATTGGCGGCCTTCGAGCCGTAGGCGATGCTGTCTTTTTTACGCATTTCGCCGAGTGTCATGAGCCGGGTCGCCTTCATGTCGGCGGGTGGCACCTGTTCGTCGGGCGAGGCGGGCAGCTCCGTGCCTTTTGTGACCGGTTCCAGATGGTAATCGGTCATTTCCGCGTTGAGCTTGTACCAGTGAGTGTCGTAATCGCGAAAGAGCTTGTCGGCGTCCTTGATGTAGATATTCGGAATGTTCCAGCCCTTTGCCAGGATATTTACGTGTGAGAGCGGCGAAGACGGCTTGGCCACGATCACGCCGCGCACCTGAGGCAGATCTGGCGGCAATTCCCTGAGCACGATGATCTCGTTGTCGCCGATCTCGACCGTGTCGTCGAGCTTGTCGATGATGTGAATGCGGCCGACGGCCGAGCCGGTGTTCAAGGCCAAGTATGCCTGATTTCGATTGAGTTCGTCCTGCAAAACACGATCAAGGCCCGAGTTTGCGGTCGCATCTTCCTGGCGGATCGAGTTTGGTTTGTACCAGACTTTCTGGAAAAAATTGGCGTTGATCGCCTTATTTACGGTTTTGATCACGTCGCCGGATGCAAGGTCGCCTTCGTACAGTTCCCAC
>JAYVDQ010000378.1:0-3943 GCA_043749325.1 Chloracidobacterium sp.
CATTCCAAGAGCTTCCATAAATTGCCTCTTTATTCTTATCGCCGGCTTTTTCTACGCGAAAGGAAAAATGCCGCCAGAGCCAATAACGCGATTCCAATAAATATCGCCAGAAAAAAGATCCCTATCGCGGCTATCATTAAATATCAATTCTACTTCCAAAATACAGTCAGGAAAACAACGGCAAACGCAATTACAACTATCATAAGAGCAGCCAGTACGATGAAGCGAGAATCATCGGTTGGCTCCCACACGTATTCCTTAGTTTTGCGAAGACCAACTCGCGACTTTCGCCTCTGGTCGGCAGCGCTCGACAGTTTACGGGCATCGTCTCCATCGACCTTTACCGGCTCGGCCAGCGTGGCGGCGTCAGGTTTTGGTATGGCGGCGTGTCCATTTGATTCATCGCTTTCCGTCACCGGCAATTTCGCAACCGTGCTTCCACAGTTGTAACAGAACGTTGTGCCGTCACGGACATCCACACCACATTTAGTACAGGTTGCTTTTTCTGTGATCGTCCCAGCCATCGTCTAAACGGTCGCAAATACTTCCTTTTCTTCACCGAGATCCCGAGCTGAAGGAGTCAGGATAGTCTTTTTCGAAATATATATCTTCTCACCACTATTTATTGCCCGCCGCACATCGTCCTCGCTGACAAAATCGACGGTCTTTATCGGCACCGGCTTTTGAACCGCGTTCTCGGGCGTGATCTCATGAACTATAGTTTTTATCTCCGGCGGCGGTTCGGCCATAGGGGGGGCAGGTGTTTCGGCGAGTTTTTGCTTCAAAAAGCTATCCACTATCGCAGCGATGTCTTCCCTACTCGCATGTTTTTGCGGCACCGATAACGGAGGGGCGGGATTCTGAGCCGCTTTCGGAGCATTAACCGGCTTTGTTTCAAAGGCCACCCGCTTTATGTCCATTAAATGGTGTGGTGAGATATTGTCTGACGTTACGTTGCCGCCCCAGGAACCGCAGCCGAGCGTCATCGACGGAGGAAGGTCGGTCGAAAACCCTATCGCCCCGTGAGTCGTCGGCGAATTAATTATGACCCGTGCCGCCGGCATCTGCTCGCCGTAACGGATCGCGGCTGCGCGGTCCTGCGTATGCATTCCCGCCGTATGCCCCATACCGCCGAATTGTAATATTTCCTGACAGCGGTTCGCTCCGGCTTCAAGGCCGTCAGCGACAAAAAAAGCAAGCGTCGGCGAGAGTTTCTCGATCGACCACGGGTAGTCGCGGCCGACGCCGCCGCAATCCGCCAAGAGACAGCGTGTGCCTTCGGGGATCGAGATTCCCACGAGGTCAGCAATAAAAGCAGCGGATTTACCGACAATACCCGGATTCAAGGTGCGCTGAGGAGTGAGCAGAATCTTCGCTACGGCATCGGCTTCAGTGCTATTAAGAAAATGACCGCCTTGAAGCCTAAATTGTTCCCTTGCCTCGCCGGCAACCGGTGCATCAACGACAACCGACTGTTCCGAGGCACAGATCGTCCCGTTATCAAAACACGTACTTGTCAAAATATCGGATACAGCCTTTTGGATATTAGCCGACCGCTCGATGAAAACAGGCACATTGCCCGGGCCAACCCCGAACGCCGGTTTTCCTGACGAATACGCGGCCCGCACCAGCCCCGTGCCGCCCGTCGCGAGAATGACCGCCGTTTTTTTATGCTTCATCAGCTCCTCAGTGCCCTCTATGGTCGAGGTTGTAAGGCAAATTATGGCGTCGCTCGGTAAGCCCAGTTTCACCGCCTCGTCACGCATTACACGAGTTGTTTCAGCAATACATCCGGCTGCGGAGGGATGGGGTGAGAGGACGATAGTGTTACGCGATTTAATGGCGATTATGATCTTGAATATCGCGGTTGACGTAGGATTTGTCGAAGGAATGATCGCGGCGACCACACCACGGGGGCTCGCTATTTCGACAATGCTTTCCGATTCCTTGACGACACCGACGGTCTTTAGGCCGCGAAAGTAATTCCAAACATCTTCGGCTGCAAACCGGTTCTTTTCTCGTTTGTCGTCCGCATTGCCAAAACCAGTTTCCTCGCTGGCCATTTTTCCAAGCCGCGCGGATTCCGCCAAAGCAACACGGGCCATCGCTTCACAGATCTCGTCTATTTTTGACTGGCTAAATTTAGCTACAGACCGAAAGGCAAACGACGCGGCCTCGACCGCGTCGCGTGCTTGTTGTTGAGCTACAAGATCCTTATCACCCATTCTTTTAAGAAAGAGAGTCGGGGAGACGCGGGGACGCCGGGATCAAATCGCCGCGTCGCAAGGTCACCGCGTCACCGTGTTTTAGTCTTGCTGCCTTGTAGAGTTCCAGTGGATGATGAATCGGCACTGCCTTCGCCAAGCTGCCGCCCTCCGCCGCCCTGTAGAGCTTTCTCATCCGGGCTCAGGCCGATGGCTCCGCCTTTTGGCAGAACTCGCTCAACCTCGCCGTGTGGACGCGGAATAACATGAACGCTGATCAATTCGCCGACACGCCGGGCAGCGGCAGCACCGGCATCGGTAGCAGCTTTGACGGCTCCGACGTCGCCACGTACAAAGACGGTTACATAACCGGCTCCGATGTATTCCTTGCCGACAAGTTTCACGTTTGCAGCCTTTACCATCGCATCGGCAGCCTCTACGGCTCCCACAAAGCCCTTCGTCTCGATCATGCCTAAAGCCTCTAAACTCATTGATTATTCCTCTCTAAGTGGATTGCTTTACCGATATTAATATAAGTTCGCAGCAATGCCCAAATGTAATACGCCATATTGCGGTTTTCAATCAATAAACAAGGTCTAAAAACTTTGTGAATCAATTGACAATACTTACGATTGAACGCTATATTTCAAGCAAAGAGCTAGGGGTTTGGTAAATCACACGTCGGCCGGAAACTAACAGATGTCAATAACTCTCGGTGAGAAATTGCGGGAAGCCCGCGAAGAACGGGGTATAACTCTAAGCGAGGTCGCCGAACAGACCCGTATTTCACCCCTTTATCTCGAATCGATCGAACACGACGATTACCGTAATCTTCCGGGCGGCATCTTCAACAAGGGGTTCGTTAAGACATTTGCGAAGTATGTCGGTATAAACGAACAGGAGGCGTTGCAAGATTATGCGAACCTGATCGCCAACACCGCCGTAGCTCAAGAGACCGAGCTGAAATTGTATAAACCCGAGGTGTTGACGGATGATCGCTCGCTTTCGTCTATGGTTCCGACGATCATTGGAGCGGTAATTGTTCTGGCCTTGATGACAGTGGGTATCTTATTTCTTGTCAATTACTTGCGGCAGCCTGCCGCTCCTCCGACAGCAAACATAACCGGAGCGTCTAATTCTAACGCCGCCGCTAATACTCAAACGAACTCCGCACCGTCCGATGGTCCCGACATGGCGACGCTAAAAGTGTCGTTCAAGGCCTTGAGTCAGCCGGTCCCGCTTGCGGCGATTACCGATGGTGCCAAAACGGACGACGTAGTAACTGCCGGGTCTACGGCTACATTCGAGCCGAAAGAGAGTTTGACCCTGAATTACAATAAATGGAACGCCGATAAAGTGCAGTTGACGATCAACGGCAAGACGATCACGCTGCCGGCCGTTCCGTTAAATCCGAAAGATAAGAGGATCGAGTTTACTATTTCCAAGGATAATATCGCTCAGATCTGGTCCAGTGGAAGGATATCTCCTGACGTCCCAGGCGTCGGAACCGATACAAATGCAAATATTGCGGCTCCGACGACGACAGTACCTGGCACGACAACTCTGCCGAAACCGACGCCCGCCGTAAAGCCTAGCGTCCCGGCAAATACGGCTGCTAATACAGCGGTCAAACCACCAGCCAACACCAAACCCGCAAATACCCCGGTCAAGCCGCCGACAATGATTGCAAAACCGAAGCCGTCACCATAGACCGGCGTACAAAAATCTACGGTAATAAT
>JAYVDQ010000379.1:0-2627 GCA_043749325.1 Chloracidobacterium sp.
CCTGAAAAGCTTTAAAACGTTTTACGAACAGGAACTGAAACAGGCCGGTGTCGTCGGCAGCAGCTTTGTGTTTTTGCGTGATAACAAGGTGGCACTAGAGGACTATTACGGCTCGGCAAACCTTGCAAAAAATCAGCCGGTCGACGAAAATACGATCTATCACTGGGCCTCAAATACAAAACCCTTTACCGGCATCGCGATCATGCAGCTACGTGACCGCGGACTGCTGAAACTGGACGATCCGGTGACAAAATACCTGCCTGAGCTGCGCTCTGTTCATAATTCCTTCGGCTCGATGGACGAGATCACGATACGGCATCTGTTGACGCATTCGTCAGGCTTTCGCGGCGGCACATGGCCGTGGGGCAAGGGAAAGGATTGGGAGCCGTTTGAGCCGACCGAGTATTCGCAGCTCGTCGCAATGTTTCCCTACACCGAGATCCTGTTCAAGCCGGGCAGTAAATTTAGCTATTCGAATCCTGGAATTATTTTTTTGGGAAAGATAATTGAAAAGCTTTCAGGCGACGATTATGAAGTTTATATCGATAAAAATATCCTAAAACCACTCGAGATGTACCGCAGCTATTTTGACACGACGCCATATCATCTGCTCAAGTACCGCTCGCATTCATACTTCATCGAGAATGGTAAGCGAACTGAAGGACATTTCGACGCCAACACGGGCATCACAGTGTCTAATAGTGGTTTGAATTCACCGCTTCCGGATATGATCAAATATCTGAATTTTCTGGTCGGCGACACTAGGATGCGTGAGGTCTATGAAGGCGTCCTAAAACGCTCCTCTCTCGAGGAGATGTGGCAGCCGCAGCTTCCCACCGAGGCAGATGCCAATGGGAACAAGGGTTTTACGACTGACATAGGGCTGACCTTTTTCCTCGATAAAAACCTTGGCCCGACGCATCTTGGCCATGGCGGCGACCAGAATGGCTTTATCAGTTACATAGACTTTGATCCCTCAATGCGCGAGGCCTCGATCATTGTTTTCAATACGAATGTAATCTACCCTAAGAACACGCCACAAGAAAAAAATGTCGTCGGCAGGCTGCGCAACGCTGTACGTAGCTTGTTTTGAACTCTGTTATGATATGAAGGATCAATACAATACTTTCGGAGGACACCTCAATATGTTCAGACTAGCTTCTTACTTGCTGATGGCCGCAATTGCATCATTGTCCCTTGCCTGCGGGATCGCCGGTATTTCGGCGAAACCGTACACAAGCCAGAAACACGGATTCACAATAACCTTTCCTAGTGGGGCAAAGGAGCCGACCCTCCAGGCACCGAAGTATGCGTCCGACATGGCTGCGGTCTATATGACCACCAACGATAACGGCGTCTATCGGGTGAAAATTGTAAACTGGAATGAGTCGGCAGACGGAAATCCGAAATCCGTCAAGGACGTTCTGATTGGCGCGGGCATAGGCGCCGAAGATTTTCCCTCGGATTCTGAATCAAAAGAGACAACCTTTAAGGGAAAAGCGGCGGTAGAAGAAACCGGCTGGAAGTGGTCGGAAAAACCGGGAGCCGACGGCCAATTGGTCAAGCTTCAGAGGCGGGTAATCGGGTTTCGTGCGGATGATAAACGGGTCTTCCTCATCGACATGACGACGGATAAAAAAGAAAAACTGACCACTAAAGAAGCGAATGATTTTTTTGATTCGTTCAAACTGGATAAGGCAGGGAGCTGAGGCTCTATCGGCTTCGATTTTTAGTTTTCACTAGTAATTTGATCTTGCCGGACAACACTCCTCCCGAACGGGACATCGTAGCCAAACTTCGACGTGCAGTGCTGGCGTTGTTTTAAGCGGAACATACAGTGGCAAACGTCATTATAAAATCACATTATGTAGGGACAACCAGGAGCTTAGTATGAAAAAAAGTCTATATTTAGCGGCAGTTTTGGTCGCGTTGGGGATAGTGCTTACGTCCGTTGGTTTTGGTCAGGGCGTGATACTCGGCGGTTACAAGGTGATCGACGCGACCGACCAAGGCGCTGTCGCGGCCGCCGATTTTGCAATCAAGGCCCAGTCTGAAAAGGATGAAATGGAATTTGAGCTTGGCGGTATTGCCAAGGCCGAGCGGCAGGTGGTCGGCGGAACGAACTACCGCCTTTGCATGGATATTAATGCCAACGGCGGAGACGGATCGTATGTCCAGGCCGTAGTCTATGTCGATTTTAAGAAAAACTATAAGCTCACGAGCTGGGTAGCCTCGAATTGCGGCGATGCGGAAGGGTCTCGCAAACCCGCAACGAAGATTCACGTAACGGACGAATACAAGCCAATTTCAAAAACCGACGCCGGTGCCGGACTAGCGGCAGATTTCGCCGTAAAAACGCAGGCAGAAAAGACGAAAACAAAGCTCAAGCTCGACGAGATCGTCAAAGCCGAGGACAAGGAAATGGATCTCGGCACAAAGCGGAATTTTCGGCTCTGCATAAAGATTAGCGGTGACGGCGGAAGCTCGTTTGCCAAGGCGATCATTGCGATGGACGCTTATTCGAATCTAAAACTTTTGAGTTGGACAGCATCGACCTGCGGCACACCTTCGAGTGAAAAGCCGTCGAGCGGCGATGGTTTCGCCCAGGTGGATAAGTCCGATGCCGG
>JAYVDQ010000380.1:0-2690 GCA_043749325.1 Chloracidobacterium sp.
TGATTGTCGCGTCCTTGCCCATGATGACCCGGGGGTTGAAATCGAGCGAGCCACGATTGCCAACAACGCAGATACGGCCAAACATCCCGAGCACGCCAAAATCTTTTTGCAGGTTAACGTTTGCGAGCATTTCGATGATCACATCGACGCCTTTGCCGCCCGTGGCGTCCTTTATCGCGGAGAGATAACCGTCCTGCGAGTGGTCAAACACGGCGTCAGCACCGCAATTGGCGACAAGTGTTTTGCCTTCGTCAGAACTGGCCGTTCCGAAAACTTTCAACCCGGCATTCTTCGCCCATTGCACCGCCGCAATGCCGACGCCGCCCGAAGCCCCGTGGATCAAAACCGTCTCGCCCGATCTGGCTCTTGCCTTCTGAAACAATGCCCGATAGCTCGTCGCATATGGCGTCCAGATACCCGCTCCCTGCTCAAATGTCACATTCTCAGGCAGGCGGCCAAGATCGATCTCTTCGCACAACGTGTATTCGGCGTATGTACCGCTGATCGAATTCGCCGTATAAACACGGTCGCCCGTTTTGAATTTCACTACATCCTCGCCAACGGCTTCAACAACACCCGCCGCATCCTTGCCGGGCGTGTACGGCAACGGCGGGACACTCGTATAAGTGCCGCTGCGGATGTATGTCTCGACCGGATTGACGCCAACGGCATGGACCCTAACAAGCACCTGCGTGCCTGTGGGTTCAGGCGTCGGAACGTCTGCGATCTGCATGACCTCCGGCGAACCAAATTCGTGAACGATTATTGCTTTCATTAATTCCAATCCGAAGTTACCGTCCCCGGGGCGTGACCGGCACCCATACTTCCTCTTCCGCCTCCGGGTCAAACGGGCTCCATTTCTCACCCAGCACCTCGAAGTGCGGGCGATGATCGACCTCGAAATCCGAGTTCGGAAGCCAGCTCTCAAAAATATGACCAAACGTAATAGCCGCCATCGCGGGCGTACCGTGATGAATAAAGACAGCGTATCTGCCGACGGGAATCACCAATTGGTCAAAATCCTCGTTCACCTCGGCAAGGCTCGCAACCTCGACCGCCGCCCATTTATCAAATTTGGCATTAAGGTCGAATCGGCTGAATGAATAATCTGCTCCATAAACCTTTACCGAAAAGAAATCGGTCCCGTTTCTTTCAGGTATCTCCGAGGCTCTCGACCGGAACGAACGCCACAGTTCACTCTCGCGTCCTTCGAGCAAGGTTGTGGTTATCCGCATCCCAACCAGTATCTTCACGCCGGTTTCGAGGATCTTTGGCTCTTCCATTTATAAAAGTTGCTCCTATTCGACCGTAACAGATTTGGCCAGATTTCGCGGCTGATCGACGTCGCAGCCCCGGCGCACGGCGATGTGATACGAAAGCAGTTGCAAAGGTACGATCGAGAGGATCGGGCCAAGCAGATCGGATGTTTCGGGTATCTCGATGACGTAATTCGACACCTTCGAACTCATCGAATCACCCTCGGTCAGGATCGAAACAATGATACCGTCTCGCGATTTGACCTCGACGATGTTAGAGTGGGTTTTTTCGTATCGCAGCTCGCTGCCCGCGTTGCCTTTTTCACGCGTGTTGACGACAACGACCGGTAATTTTTCGTCGATCAGGGCGTTCGGGCCGTGCTTCATCTCGCCGGCCGGGTAGCCTTCGGCGTGGATATAGCTGATCTCTTTGAGTTTTAAGGCGCCCTCGAGAGCGACCGGGAAATTGATGCCGCGGCCGAGATACAAAAAGTCCTGTACGCGGAAAAACTCCTTCGACAGCTCCTCGATCGAATCTGCGTCGTTTAAAAGCTGTTCTATTTTTAGCGGCAACTCGGCTAGATCCTGAGCGAGCTTTTTCGCGCGTGTTTCGTCGATCCTGCCGCGCAACTCGCCAAGATAAAGGGCGAACAAATATAGCGCGATCATCTGAGCCGTAAAAGCCTTGGTCGAGGCAACCCCTATCTCCGGCCCGGCGTGGGTCAATATCGTGCCGTCGGCCTCGCGCGTGATCATCGAACCATGCACATTACAGATCGCCAGCACCTTGCATCCTGCCTGTTTGGCCTCGCGCATGGCGGCGATCGTGTCGGCGGTTTCCCCCGATTGCGAAATAACGATCAGCAGATCCGTTTCCGACAAAACCGGATCGCGGTAACGAAATTCCGAAGCGTAGTCTACATCGACCGGAATGCGTGCGAGGCTCTCGATCATGTATTTGCCGGCGAGCCCCGCGTGCCACGACGTGCCGCATGCCGCGATCTTTACGGAAGTCAGCCCTAGAAAATCAGCTTCGGAAATGTCCATCGGATCGAGATAGACCTTACCCGTGTCGAGGGAGACGCGGCCCTGCGACGTATCACGCACCGCTCGCGGCTGCTCGTATATCTCCTTGAGCATAAAGTGCTTAAAGCCGCCCTTCTCCGCCATGATCGGGTCCCACGTGATCCGCTGCTGCTCAGGCTCGACGACATTTCCTTCGAAATCCGTGACGCGAACTGAGTCTTTTGTTAGAATCGCGATCTCCTTATCACCCAGAAAAAACACGTCGCGCGTGTGGGCCAAAATTGGCGGAATATCGGACGCGACAAAAAATTCGCCGTCGCCCAAGCCGATGACGACCGGCGGGCCTTCGCGAACGGCAATCACCATATCCGGCTCGTCAACCGAAATGATCGCGAGAGCAAAGATGCC
>JAYVDQ010000381.1:0-3079 GCA_043749325.1 Chloracidobacterium sp.
GCCTGTCATCATGCGTGCGCCGTTTATGTAATAGGTCAGGCGGTCGTTCGACCAGACCGATTTCACAGACGGATCTGCCGCGAGCGAACGTATTTGACCGGCGGTGAGTACAGCTCCTACCATTCCCAGACTTGGGAATGTCACGCCGGATGTTACACCTAAGCCGCGCAGGATATTTAAATGCTCGGTGCTCAGACCGGTGGACGTCTTAAAGCTGACGATCACAACACCCGCGGAGGCATCGTTCGCCAACCCGCTGATCTGCTCCTGTAATTTTGGACTTATTGTGGCGGCACTTACGCCAAATGCGAAAACGCCGGTGACGGCGAGCGAAAGAGCCAAAATTGAAATGCTCCGATAGACCTGTTTGATATTCACTGTATTATCTCCCTCTAATTTGTTGAATTTTCAAAAACTGGAGCGAGAATAATTTAAGAGGTTTGAGAAATACTTGAGAGGCGGGCGTCAAAACTTGAGGGAAACTTGAGGCCGCTTGGCGGCCAGGGAATTTGAGAAGCTATTTCATCAATTCCTGGAACAATTTGCGGGTTTCGGCGGCGGGCTCGATGCCGAGATCGTTTTTGAGGAGGATACGGAGATCTTCGAAATGCTTTTTGACCGAGCCGGGCTTGGATTGGGCCGCCAAAATTTTCATTACCAGCCGATGAATGTCTTCTCGGAAAGGGTCGTCCTTTAACAACTGATTGGCATATTTCAGGGCGCTCGGCCAACGCTTTTCGGAGATCGCGAGCTTGGCCAGCGCGGCGAGCACGCGGCCAAACTGCTCGATGTAAAACTGCCTCCGCTCACCGGCCCAATCCTCGTAAACGCTCGACATAAATTCACCCCGGTAAAGGGCATAAGCTCCCTCCAGCGACTCGCGCAATCGCTCGGCGTCCTTTTCCCGTTTGGCGTTTTCGGCGTCGGCGATGAACCGTTCAAATTCCTCGGTGTCGATCGAGTATGAGAGATCGGGATTTAGTTGATAGGCGCCATCCCGAAATACAATAAAATTCTGCTTAAACGCCTGCCGGTTATTCAGGGCTTTCCGGATATGCGAGATAGTGGGATGAAAATTCTTCTCGACCGTGTCGATATCCTCGTCCGGCCAAAACGCCTCGATCAGCACGTCTTTGCTCACCCGGCGGTGGGGGCTGGTCGCGACATAGCAGAAAATATCCCTCGAACGCCGCGTCGTCCACGCGTCGGCTCCGAATGGCCTTGCCGGGTCGCGAAATGTCTCGACGTGACCGAGAACCCTGACGGTCAGATCGGTTATTGGGCGCGACGCCTGCGGCACCATGCCAGCCTCGGCGGCGGGCGGAGCCTGCGGCGTTGCATCGAGTTCGACGCGGAGATCTGGCGGCAGCCTTTCGGCGATCTCTTCGAGGCCGAATATCCCCGGATTTCGTCTTATCTCGGATCGCAGCCAGTAGTCGTAATCGAAACGGGCCGAGAGATCCAGTGCCCGCCGCACAGGCTCGATCACGTCGGAAACGCGGCCCGCCGCGAAAAGGGCTTCGGCAAGCAGCATTGACGCCAATGCCTCGTAATAGTAATGGCTTTCGCGGTGAAAAGTGTCTAAAAGGCCCTCGAGTTCCTCAGGCAGGCCATCTATCTTTCCCTCCGCAAGGTCAACCTGGAAGAGGCGGAGCCGCGCAGTATTTACTCCGGTTCCCCGGTGACCGGCCTCGCGGACCGCGATCAATTTTTCGAGCAAGCTCCTGGCCCGAGCCCACTCGCCGCGCAAAATGAAAAAAACAGCCCGTTCCTCGTCGAGTTCCCTGGTTGATGCGTCAATGCCCGCGTCTTCGTACGCGTTTGCGGCCCGCTCGTAAAATTCTTCGGCGTGCATAAAATCACCTTTTTCGCGGTAGAAATTGGCGTATGCTTCGAAGATCTCGGCCAACAGCCCCTTCATGTTGTAGAGCTGGCAAAGCTCGAGGGAGTGTTCGAGATGCTTTTCAGTTTCCTCAAATTCGCCTAGATACAGGTGGAGCCGGGCAACATTGAGGTGGCCGATGGCCTCCTGCGGAAGCTGTTTATCCGGCTGATCACTGCTAAATATGCGTCTGAACCACCGCAACGCCTCGCCAAAATCACCGCGAAAACCCGGTGCGAGGGCCAAATTGTGAGTCACGAGCCGGATGTAGCGTTCATTCGATTGCTTTTCCGCCGCGTCAAGGGCAACGCGAAACTGCTGCTCGGCCTCGGTCCAATTACCCTCAACTATCAGGCATAGGCCGCGCGTGTTCGCGCATTTGACAAAGGTTTCGGAGTCCGGCGGCACGAGCTGCTCCGCCTCTTCCAATAGCTGATACGCCTCGCCAAAACGCCCTTTGAGGCGGGCCAGACTTGCCAGCGAGTGAAGGGCTTCGGCTTCGCCATCCGTTTCCCCGTTTTCCCGCAAAAACCGGACCGCCCGATGCAGGAGCGTCGTCGATGTTTCAATATCGCCCTGAAGCCTGGCGATCTCGGCTCTATGAAGAAGCGCCTTTGGAAATTTTTCGAGTACCTCGGCGGGAATGCGATCCGCAAAAAGCCCGAGCGACATAAGCGCACCGGCGGCGATCCAATCATCGCCGGTATCCGCGATCACCGCCGCCGCACGGTCAAAGCTTTGGGCGTCCAAAAGAAAGGGAAGGGCCATTTCCCATTGTTTATTTTCCAGAAAATGTTCGGCAATTCGTTTTCTCTCATCGGCGACGGCGGCTTGGCCGATCTCCGATCTTAGGCGCCGTCTCAGAAAATCGCGAAAAAGCGGATGAAACCGGTATTCCTCGGTCAGATCGCGGTCGCCGGCCACGGTAAGAAAGACATTTTTTTGTTCGAGTTCGGGAAGGGCCGCCGAACAACGCATATCGGGAAACAAGCGTCCGCATGACTCTAGTTCGAGGGATTCGAGCAGTGAAAGCCGCAGCAGCAACTGCTGGGTGTCGTCCGGCTCGCGGGCAAAAACCTCTTCGGCAAAGTAATCGAAAATATCTCGTTCCGACTGCTGCAGAATATCGGTCAGGTCAAGCAGCGACGACCCGGTACTCGAATGTATCCGCTGCTCGGCCAGCTGGCGGACAAGCTG
>JAYVDQ010000382.1:0-2431 GCA_043749325.1 Chloracidobacterium sp.
TTTCTTAGTTTTAGCGAAAAACCATCCAAAAATGATCGACGACAACACCAATCCGATTGCGAGAGCAACCCCCGCGTTAAGCCAGTAATTATTTCTTGGAACGTCCATTTGTTATCTCCTTTTCTCTTTGCACAGCGGATCGGCGCTCATCAATGTGGATTATGCACTCGAAGTGAAAAAACGGACAGCAGTGCAACGGCGACCGCTTGAAACTCGCAATTCAACGTGTGCCGCCGACCCTTGTTCAGATTGTTAAACGGTAACTTTCGGTTCGGCCCTAATCTTGTCGAGCAGAGTCGCCTTTTTCTTGGATCGATCGCTCCGCCATTCATTGTAAAGGCTGATATTCGCGTACTCCTTTGTTTCGACGGGTGCCTCTGCTACTAAAAATACAGGCGGCCGCGATTTGATCTGCCGGATGGCCGGATGGGCGACCTCTCCCGGCAGAACGCACATCATACCCGCGAAAACGAGTCCAAACGCGATAAAACCGTATACGACGGCCACGAACATCGTGAAAACACCGCCCAACAATAGGATGCCGGCGGAGACCGCAAAAACAACACATAAAGACCAATAGGATTTAATTAACATACTAATACCTCCGTCATTAGATTAGTAACGGGACAATTCGATGAATCGCACCGCTCAGACGGATTGCAAGCGCCGTGCCTGCCGAGGATTCAGCAATTATCGATGTTTTCGGCTTTGGATGTGTGGAAAAGTCCGCGCGAGCTTGGAGTTTTCGTGTGATATTCCACGCCCATCTTTGTCGAAGCTAGTGAGAAGTGGTCTTTTTGTGTGTAAGGCTTGGTATTCGTTCGCGGAACGGTCTTTGCGCCTCAATAATACGGCAGTAATTTGCTTTAGTTTAAAAACCCTTCGTGACGGTAACTTATGACCTGTGAATTACAAGTCGATTGAGACCTTCTTAGTTTGTTGACAAACGCCAATGTGATATAGCGTGTGATTTCCCTTTTTAATTGCATATGCAGGCCCTAGCCTGTCGGAGGATTCTGACAAATGAAAATATTGATAGCCACAGACGGATCGGATTACAGCAAAGCCGCAGTCGAAGAATGTTGCCGCTTGGTAATACGGCCCGAGAATACAAATGTCTTAATAGTTTCGGCCTATGAAGACGGACATCCTATCAGTACCGAGCCCTTTGCAATATCGGCAGAGTATTACCAGAAGCTGGTGGACGCCGTGCGGGAACAGTCTCAAAGTTTTGTCGAAGAAGCTAAGAAGACAATTCGCGGCAGATTCCCCGCCACTGAGTTCGAGATTTCTACGGAAGTTCTGGCCGGCTCGCCCGACCAGCTAATAGTTGAAAGGGCCCAGGAGTGGAAGGCTGACCTGATCGTCGTCGGTTCTCACGGACGAGGATTCTGGGGTCGCTTGTTGGGTTCCATCTCGGACGGGGTAGTACATCATGCTCCCTGTTCGGTTTTGGTTGTCCGCAAGTTGGAGACGCCCGCATAAATGTGATCGGCAATGACACTGCCCAATTACGACCGACTTTGGTCGGGCGGAATTCGGGCCGCGTTAAGACAGGGGACTCGATGGCCGCGTTGAAAAGAATTTCAACCGTCCTGTTAAACCCATATTT
Organism: Chloracidobacterium sp.; assembly: GCA_043749325.1. Classification (GTDB taxonomy): domain Bacteria; phylum Acidobacteriota; class Blastocatellia; order Pyrinomonadales; family Pyrinomonadaceae; genus OLB17. The sequence goes on from JAYVDQ010000382.1 coordinate 1,613, forward strand.
TCGCTCTTGCGGTTGTACACTTATTGATTCGATTCCACTTTGTTTTCTCTGATTTCCGGAATTAACGACGGCTAAACTGTTGCTTCTGCGTTCGTGATCGTCTTCTCGGCAGAGGTATTTTCCAGACCTTTCGGGTAAATGATTAGCCGCCAGTCACACCTTCCGCATCAGCCGTCGTTTTACTAATTCCACTAGTAGCAAATACGTCGCCGTTGCCAAGGCCAAGAAAACAAAATAGCTGAGTGGTAGCGGTACAAACCCTAGGATCGGCCCGAGAGGACTAAACGGAAGTATCACCGAAACGGCAATTACAGTGACCACTGTTGCAGTCAAGGCACGGCTCGGGCGGCTTTTGAACGGATTGCCGACGGTGCGAATAACGAAAACGACGGCGGTCTGTGTGGCCAGAGATTCAACAAACCAGCCGGTGTGAAATTCCTTTTCCGCCGCGTGAAAATATGCAATAAGAACATAGAACGTCAAAAAATCGTAGATTGAGCTGATCGGCCCGATAACGAGCATGAAATTACGGATTAGCTTAATGTCCCAGTGCTGCGGTTTGCGGATGAATGAACTATCGACATGGTCGGTCGGAATCGTGATCTGGGCAAGATCAGAGAGAAAGTTGTTGAGCAGAATCTGCGTCGGCAGCATGGGCAAAAACGGTAAAAAAATAGCGGCTCCGGCCATGCTGAACATATTTCCGAAATTCGAGCTCGTACCCATTAGAAGATACTTCATTACATTGCCAAACGATTTTCGCCCTTCGAGAATGCCGTGGTGCAGCACGGATAACCCGCGTTCGAGCATAACGATCTC
>JAYVDQ010000383.1:0-3250 GCA_043749325.1 Chloracidobacterium sp.
TTTGGTTCGCCGCCGTCCGCCGCTACGACGTAAACGTCCTGATTTCCGGCGTATTCGCCGGTAAAAGCGATCCATTTCCCATCTGGCGAAAAGTGAGGATTGGATGTCTGTCCCTGAAAGGTCGTGATACGTCGAGCCGATCCACCCGTGCGAGGTACCGTCCAGATGTTTTGCGCGTATGCAAATGCGATCTGCGTAGCGCTTACGGTCGGCGTGCGCAGCATTCGGGTACCGGTTTGGGCATGTGCCTCGATAAACAGGCCCGCGGCAAGAATAGCGATAAGCAAAAATAGAGACCGACGGTAGATCCCCGCCCTCATGATGCGATGCGACATTGACTTTTCCTCCAGATCGAATTCAGATGGGTTTGCTTGATTTGTTTTAGCACGAAACAGAGTCCAGAGTAAAACTCACCGGCAACGGATGATCCGAGAGCGAAAGTATTTATAAAAAAAGCCGGAGCTGATATCAGATCCGGCTTTTTTCAACTAATTTTAGTGCGGCCTATTTTGAAGGTATCTTGATCTCACGTCCGGCACCCAAAACCGAATTTGGAAGCAAGCCGTTGTATTTTGCGACCTCGGTCGGGTCCGCACCGGCTCGTTCGGCGACCTTGGCAACGGTGTCGCCGGCCTTTGCTTTAAAGATCCTTACGTTACTCGGCAGAGCAGCGGCACCTGAATTCGTCGGACGCTGATATACGATCGTGCTGACATTGTTGCCGCTGACCGGAACAAATACTTTGCCCTTCGGCGCCGTCATTCCCGGATTAGCCGCCATCAGATCCCCCACGCTTACGCTCGTGCGGTTAGAGATCGTCTGCCAGGTTTCGCCCGACGAAGTATTCGCGAGATTTGTATTGTTGATCTTCGAAGCCGGAATGCGGCGGAAAACGGCAACGACCTCATTAGCCTTTCCGGCCGGAACATTAATAATGTACGGCTCGGGCGGCGTGATATTGCCGCGAAGATGCGGATTCAAATAACGCAGATACTGAACGCTCGTGTCGGCAGCCTGTGCGACAATGCTCAGATTTGTCGAAGCCGGTATGCGGATCCGGTCGTAACTCAGTCTGGGTGCCGGACGTATATGTCCAAAGCCGTATTGATTTGGGCTGTTCGCAATCAGGATGGTCGCCAGAATGTTCGGCACATAATTGCGGGTTTCCTGCGGCAGATATGGAAAAGCTACCCAGAAATTTTCGACGCCGGCACGGCGAATAGCTCGGTCCACGTTTCCTTCGCCTGAGTTGTAGGCGGCCATTGCGAGTTCCCAATTACCGTGATAGCGATTAGCAAGAAATTTCAAATATCGGGCCGACGCATGCGTCGCCTCGTCAAAACTATTGCGCTCGTCCACGTAAGATGTTCGATTCAATCCAAATCGCGTTCCCGTTCCAGGAATAAACTGCCACAGGCCGGATGCAGCGGCTGACGAATAAGCACTTGGCTTCCAAGCGCTCTCAACCTGTCCGAGCCACGCGACGTTCTCGGGCACACCCTCTTCCTTAAATATATGGCGGGCCATGCTCATGAACATTCCCGAGCGATAAAGCCCAACCTCCATCGTCGTTCGGCCGCGGCCGCGATAGTAGTTGATGAACTGCTGGATCATCGGATGGACCTGGAAGGAGAAACCAAGAGATTTATTGGCTACCGCGTATTGAATGTATTGATATTGTTGCTGAGCTTCGGGGTTGTTCTCGATCTGCTGTTCGTCAGGCGTTAATTCAAGTTTTGAAAGCTCATCGAGCGGTGACGGCTCAAATTCCTGTGAATTAAACCCGACTCGCGGCGGATTTGTCTGGCCCGTGCCGTTAGCGGCTATTGTTGTCGTTGTAGTATTAGACCCGGCTGGTTGGGCGATCGTCGTGCGAGCCATTTGCGTCACGGTGTCTGCCAGAACCATGTCGATATTCCAAGTACAGGTTTGTGCGAGGTTTCTGACCTGTGGAAGCTGGGTATCCGACGGGAATTCGACGCGATAGATCGTCTCGACAAGCTGGTTGTAGCAGCCCTGCAGTCTCGCGTCTTTCTGAATATTCAGGGTCGAATAAAGAAACACCTCGACCGCTCTGTTAAATTTCTCACCAGCCGCCGAACGGTTGTTTTCTGTGTATGCACGCAGACCGTCCTTAAACGATTCTCCTGCATCGAGAAGCACCTTGTTTGCTGCGGTTTTAGCTGCCGCGATCTCGGGCGTATCTGTATTGTTGCTCGACGTCGAACTCGTCACCTGACCGTTCGAAACCGAGCTAAATACTAAAAATATAAATGCTGTAAAACTTAGGATCCTATAAATATATCTTGTCATTAAGTTCGTCTACACTCCAAAAACTGTTGCGCGTTAGGGCGAATTCGCAACTCAACCCATACGATATAATGCTAAATGGATTTAACGCTTGCCTGGCCAAAAAGTTCCGCTCTTTCCGTAGGTACACCGAGAGCCACTTTAACCTTTTAAGGGTACCATGTCCCCAAAACTACTGTCAAAGCACAAACGCCCAATGAAATAAGGACATCCGCGTTTTTCAATACCGTTTTAACCGGCCTTAACAGAACGCGCTTTGGGCTTTTCTACCGGCAATTTGCTCTCCCGTAACGCGGCATCGAAAACCTGCCGAACGTTCTCAACAAATATAAACGTCAAATCGTCACGAACTTCCTGAGGAAGATCTTCGAGATCGCGTTCGTTTGGCGCAGGCAAAATGACCGTCTTGATTTTCGCACGGCGGGCAGCAAGCAGCTTTTCTTTGACGCCGCCTACAGGCAGCACGTTGCCGCGCAATGTGATCTCGCCCGTCATCGCGACATCTTTTCGTACCGGACGCTGCGAAAGCACGGAAACCAGGGCCGTCGCCATCGTGATACCCGCGCTTGGTCCGTCCTTGGGTATCGCACCTTCGGGCAGATGGATGTGAATGTCAAAATTATCAAGCACTGTCTCATCAATGCCGAGATCCGCGCTCCGCGCCTTTGCATACGAGAAGGCCGCCTGGGCCGATTCCTGCATCACCTCGCCAAGCTGGCCGGTAAGCATCAGCTTGCCCTTGCCCTTCGTTTTCAAAGCCTCGATAAATAAAATATCGCCGCCGACCGCTGTCCAGGCAAGGCCCGTGACTGTGCCGATCTGGTCTTTTTTCAGGGCCCCTTCATTAAATATCCGCGAGACACGCAAGTAATCTTTCAGATTATCAGTCGTGATCCGCATCGGGTTGAATTTGCCCTCAAGTTCGGCCTTCGAACGGGCG
>JAYVDQ010000384.1:0-2720 GCA_043749325.1 Chloracidobacterium sp.
GCCTTGCGGCCCGCCGCACGGAAACTATGCTCGTCCGAATCGACAGCGTGATAGCTGCCGTCGATCAGCGTCACCTTAAAATCGACAAGCGGGTAGCCCGCGACGGCCCCGCCGGCCGCTGCCTCGATAATGCCCTTTTCGATCGCCGGACGGAAATTTTGTGGAACCGATCCGCCAAAGATCTTGTCCACCCATTCAAAACCGCCGCCGGGCGAGAGCGGTTCAAATATACATTTACAATCGCCAAATTGGCCGCGTCCGCCGGACTGCTTTTTATGGCGTCCCTGGACCTCGACCTGCTGCGTTATCGTTTCCTTGTACGGCACTTTGGGCGGGTGCAGCGTGACCTCGACGTGATAGCGGTCGGCGAGTTTTTTGACGACCGTTTCGATATGAAGCTGGCCGGAACCCGATAGGATAAACTCTTTGGTCTGCGGATCGCGGTCAAAATGAAGGCTTGGGTCTTCCTCTAAAATCTTATGTAAGGCTGAAGAGATCTTGTCTTCGTCGGCTCTTGATTTCGGTTCGATGGCAAACGCGATGGCGGCTTCGGGATACTCGACTCGCGGATAAACGATTGGTTTAGCTTTGTCACAAAGCGTGTCACCGGTCTGCGTATCCTTTAATTTTACGACGGCAATGATGTCGCCGGTCGCAGCCTGCGGCACCTTATCAAGCGTTTTGCCGGAGATCACGTGCAGGGCGCCGAGGCGCTCCATCGTTTCGTGAGTCGAGTTATAGACGTTCGCGTCGGTTGCGACGGTGCCGCTAACTACCTTCATCACATTGATGCGGCCCGCGAACGGGTCGGCGATCGTGCGAAATACATAGGCCGAAAACGGCTCTTCGTTGCTATATTTCCGATTTATCCGGTCGCCCGTCATTTCGTTGTCGGCAAAGCCGTATTCCATTTCATGCGTGGCCGGATTTGGAGCAAATTCGACAAGGTGATCGAGCAGTATCTGCAAACCGATCAGATTAGTCGCCGACGCGGCATATACGGGACACAGCTTGCTGGCCGCAATGGCCCGCGCAAGGTTTGGGATAATGTCTTCTTCGGGCAGTGTCCCGTCCTCGAAATATTTCTCCATCAGGGCGTCGTCCGATTCGGCGACCAGCTCGATCAGGCGTTCGCGGGTGGTATTGAGCAGTCCGGTCATTTCGCTCGGGATCGCGATGCCCTTGGCTTTTCCGTCAGCGTCAAACTCGTACGCTTTCTGGTGGACGACATCGACGACGCCTTTGAAATTCACTTCGTTTCCGATCGGCAGGGTAAACGGCACGATCGAACGTGCGAAGCTCGAGGTGGCGGTTTCGAGAGCGTGAGCGAAATCCGCGTTTTCCTTGTCGATCTTATTAATGACCATAAATCGCGGCAGCAGGAATTCGTTTGCGTACTGCCACGTCTTTTCGGTTTGTACCTCGATACCATGCACGCCGTCGACGACAACGAGAGCGCAATCGACCACACGCAGAGCGGGCCTCGCGTGCGAGACAAAAGCGGCATAGCCGGGCGTGTCGATCAGATTTATTTTGGTGTCCTTGTATTCAGCGTGGGCAAAGTTATTGTTGAGCGATATTTTTCGCTCGATCGAATCTTCGTCGTAATCGGTGATCGTCGTGCCCTCGTCGACCTTTCCCCAGCGTGATGAAGATCCGGCGACGTGGAGCAGGGAACTGACGAGCTGGGTTTTACCTGCGTCGCCGTGTCCAATGACAGCCAGATTTCTGATGTTCTCAGTTGCGAATGCTTTCATGTTCGGCAAGCTCTCCTTCTTTTTAGAGTAGAGAGTGGAGAGTTGAGAGTAGAATGTGAAACGCGTTTTCCGCGACTTTCCACTCTGAACTCTCCACTCTCAACTCTTCAGTTGTTGGTAATCATTAAATCTATATTACAAGTAGAAAAAGGGCAAGAAAGGTTCCATTTTTGCACTTTTTTTCATACGCGGGCGGTCTTTATGTTTTGTCCCGCCGCTGCTTTGCTTTATTGTTATGATTTGAAAAGGCCGTATATAATGATCGATTTTGAAAAAGCCATTAACGAACTTGACCTTGCCCTGTTCGCACAGATCACCAGCCAGTCCACTGACGAGGACAAGCGATCTCTGCTGGCGTGTGAGCTGGCGGTGCGTGAGCTGAGGTCCGGTTACAATTACATGGAGATCGGTTCGTACCTCGGCGGAAGCATCCAGCCCTATCTGCTGGACGAGAAATGCCGCCGGATCTACTCGATCGACAAACGCCCTGCGTCGCAGCCGGATGCACGTGGTTACGACTGGTTTTATCTAAATAATTCTACGAAACGAATGCTTGAGATGCTTGGCCAGGTTAGCGAAAATATCGAAAAGATCACGACGATTGACGGCGACACCCGGTCGATCGACCCGGCAGTGATAGCAGACAAGATCCAGCTCTCTTTTATTGACGGTGAGCACACGGACGAATCGGTAATTTCCGATTTTATGTTTAGTTTGCGAGTTTTGGACGATAATGGGGCAATTGTCTTTCATGACGCGCAAATTACATATAATGGCATCGCCGCCTGTCTTCGGCATTTGGACGAGTTGGGTATAAAATTTCGGGCGTATGTATTGCCGCATGTTGTTTTTGTTGTCGAGATCGGCGAATTTCCGATGCATAAGCATTCAAAGATCGCCGAGCTTTTAGTAGATAACCATATAGGTTATCTGTTTTCCTTGCAGGACAACGACGAATACCGG
>JAYVDQ010000385.1:0-2130 GCA_043749325.1 Chloracidobacterium sp.
GACTCCGTTTTCGCGGAGCCAGTCGATGCCGCCCTGGAACGTCTGCGATTCGCCGACAATGACGGTGCCGATGCCGAATTGACGAACGAGGCCACTGCAATACCAGCATGGGGCAAGCGTGGTGACCATTATGGTGTTTTTGTAGCTGCGTTGGCGTCCGGCCTTGCGAAATGCGTCGGTTTCGCCGTGGATCGACGGATCGCCTTCCTGCACGCGTCGATTATGGCCGCGGCCGAGCAAGTTTCCATCGCCATCAAATAGAGCGGCACCGATCGGTATACCTCCTTCCGAAAGGCCAAGCCGGGCTTCCTGTATCGCGATGTCGAGCATTGCTTGTTTGTCCAGTTCTGTATTCATAGCTTAAGATTTTATTAGCAAATGATTGCTTATGCTAATTTCGTATTATGTCGCAGAATTTTCAACCCGGTGACTTTCTCGTTTTTCAGCTCGAGGCGGGCTTTGCTCTCCTGCGTCTGCTCGCCATTGACGAGGCCGATGGAGAAAAAGCCTGGCATATAGCGGCATATGGCGATTTTTTTCTCGATGTCGAGTCGGCCGAGGCGGCCCTTGCGGATTTGCCGGGCCTTTCGATAAACGCGGCCCACCTAGCCTTGACCAATCGGGCGTTTGAGAGTACGCAGGTCGCTAAGATCGCCAATATTCCGCTCACATCACGAGAAACCGCCACGCTGGACGATTGGCGCGATGATCCGGACCGCGAAGTCTCCGACCGCTCCGTCCGACTGCTGCTTGGAATGCGATAGTCTTTATCGAGGAAGTTTTGCGTCCAGGTGTTTTGTTGTGATTTCCGTCACGCTTGCCGGGACGACATTGCTGAAATCCGGTTTATCCAGTAATTTTGCGGTCAAGACCTTTTCAAAGGCAGGTCCCGTTTCCTTTTCGGGATCGGGATTTCGACGTTTCCACTGGTTTTTAAGCTTTCGTATTCGAATAAACGTCTGAATATGCCAGCCGCCCATCGCCAGTAACAGGCCGGCCGTTGCATAGACCAGCGGATGCGTATTCGGCCTGAAACCCATTAAAGCGTACAAGAGAATAGCCAATGTAAAACTGACAATGACGGTCATCAGCGAAAGGACCGAATTTACCTTGATATGTTCTTCGGGGGAGTGTTCGCGTTTGAGCGGTTTTGAAAGATCTGGGAGAAAAACGCCGCATTGACGGCAATACGTTTCGGGCACCTGATCTGCATTTCCGCACTTTGCACAAAACATAAATCGGTGGTCAGTAGCCAGTAGTCAGAATACCTTTTCCGCAAATTATTACGATGGCATTTGAGGGATAGTTCAATCCAGCTTTCGCCTTTTCAGCTCTTTACCGATCAGTTCCAATTCCCGGCTGACTTGTCCCGCGGCCGACGAGTTTTCCGCCGCACGGCGGATCAAATACGGCACGGCGTCCGCAACGGGGCCGTACGGGACATATTTCGAAACATTATAACCGTTATTTCCGAGCACATACGAAAGATTGTCTCCCATGCCGTAAAGCTGTGAAAAGAGGATGTTCGGATGATTGGGAGAGATTCCCATCTCGTGCATGAGGGCCGCCAGCCGCTGTGTGCTTATTTCGTTGTGAGTTGCTGCGACGAACGCCACCTCTTTGAAATGCCGCATGCAATACTCGATCGCGCCATTGTAATCGGCGTCCGTTCCGGCTTTGTTCTCGTGAATCGGCGATGGATAGCCTTTTTCAATTGCCCGCTCGCGTTCTTTTTCCATATAGGCTCCACGAACTAGCTTTACCGCGAGAATATATCCATCCAATTTTGCCTGCCGCCGCGCGCTCTTTAGATATTGCAACCGGTCCGTCCGATACATTTGGAGCGTGTTAAAAACGATCGGTTGCTCGCGGTTAAACCGCTCCATCATCTCGGTGGTGATGCGGTCGATGGCGTCCTGTATCCACGAATCTTCGGCGTCGATAAATACCGGTTGGCCGACCGAATACGCATATTCGCAGATCTCGGCGACGCGGTTGTGAATGCGTTCGCATTTGGCCTGGCTCTTGGCGTCGAGCTTTTTTTTAGCGCTCATGCGTTCGAGCGTTCCGAGCGGGGCGACGCCGGTTACCTTAAAGACGGCAAATGGAATATTCGGATCACCCTTGGCG
>JAYVDQ010000386.1:0-6335 GCA_043749325.1 Chloracidobacterium sp.
ACACCAATGATTGCTCCTTAATTTATTTCCCATTCAAAGAAGAGGTGGGACTTCAGAAAACCGCTTCTGCATAAAAATAAAAAATCATGCCCTGCAATGCCGCCGATCTCGCCGAAGTAGACCTTTTTGAACTGCTCGATGAAACTGAGCTCAGCGAACTAGCCGCCGTTATTGACTCGCAATCTGTAACGGCCGGCAAGGTGATTTTTCACGCGGGCGATCTTGGCGACGCACTTTATATAGTGCGGTCTGGCGAGGTTGAGCTTTTTATTAAGGACACGACCGGGCAAAAGATCGTCCTGACGACTGTCGAAAAAAATGATCTGTTTGGCGAACTGTCAATGCTCGATTCACGTCCGCGGTCAGCTACATCTCAGGCGTTAGTCGACACCGAGCTTTTGCTGCTCGACCGCGACGACTTACTCCTGCTCTTCAAAAAACAGCCTGACGCGGCATTAAATATGCTCGCCGCGATGAGCGGGATGCTGCGTAAGGTCGACCGGCTGCTCCAGACCCGCGTTTCGCGAAACGTGAACGAGGAGATGGAGGATAGACTGCCCGCTCTTCAGCGAGTTGCGGACTGGATCGCGTGGTTCAGCGGCAGCATGCACTTTCTGATCCTCAACGGAATTTGGTTCGTCGTCTGGATCGGGGTCAACACACTTCCGCTCGGTTTCAATCAATTTGACCCGTTTCCGTTTGGCCTCTTGACGATGATCGTATCGCTAGAAGCGATCTTTCTCTCGTGCTTTGTTTTGATCTCACAAAACCGGCAGGCGGCAAAAGACAAAATTCGGGCCGACATAGAATATGACGTCAACATCAAAGCCGAACTCGAGGTCGCCGAACTCCACGATAAGGTCGATCATATACACGAGCAGATGGCGACTAAATTTGGTGAATTTGAAAAACTCTTGAAGGCCAAGCGAGAATAATCCTTAGCGCCTTTGAGATATCTAGGAAGAGTAATTATTTCAGCAAAAATTCTTTGATAAACAAGACAGTAGCATAAAACTGGTAATCGCGAGTCGGTTTTTTGAAAAATCCGTGCCCCTCGTCTTTAGCCATTAAGTACCAAACAGGAACTCCATTCTTCCTGACGGCTTTCACCATTTGTTCCGATTCGCTCGGCGGCACTGCCGGATCATTCTTGCCCTGGATGACGAAAAGCGGTTTTGTGATCTTCGACGCATTATTCAATGGAGCAATGCGCTCCAGAAAAGCGCGCATTTTTGCATCGCGTTCATCTCCGTATTCAACCCGCCGCAGGTCTTGACGATAGCCGGCTGTATGTTCGAGAAACGTCCCGAGATTTGAAGGACCGACAATATCCACGGCACAGCGAATTTGATCGGCATATCGGGTTGCCACGGTGAGCGCCATATGACCGCCATAACTTGTTCCGGTAACCATCACCCGATCTGCGTCCAAGTCAGAGCGCGTCTTGATCCACGCCAGCAAACTTCCAAGGTCGCCGTAAGCATCCTCCCGGGAGAATCCGTCGTCGAGTTTGAGAAATGATTTGCCGTAGCCCGACGATCCTCTTATGTTAGGCATTAGCAACGCGACGCCCAGTTCGTTGAGATAGTAATTATCCTGCCCCAGGAAATAGGGTTGGAACTGGGCTTCCGGGCCACCGTGAATGTCGATAATAACGGGACGCCGACCGGTAAATCGAGCCGGCGGGCGATAAAGGTACCCGGAAATGTCACGGCCATCAAAGCTTTTCCAGCGGATCAATTCCGGTTCGACAAAGCTCGCGGTATCCAGACCGCCCGTCTCGCTGAATGTCCAGCGATCTATTTTGCCGGTCCTGGTGTCGAGTGAATAGGCATCTGCAGGAACCCGTGCCGAATCGAGACTGAAACCCAGGTCTCGCGAATTTCTGTGCCAGTGAATTCCAATAACGCCTCCCGGGGGGAACCCAGTCAACGGTTTTTCCTTTCCGGTTACGGCATCGAGCAAGTGCAGAGCGGTCAGGCCGTCGTCATTTACGACGATCGCCAGCAGCCTGCCATCCGGCGAAGGGGCAAACTCAATAACATCCCATTTAATGTGACTGCTCAGGAATTTGTACTGCCGAGTCGTGAAATCGATCGATGCAAGCTGTTGAAATTCGGAATCGCGGTCAGTAACAACATAAATGCCTTTACCGTCTTTGCGAAAACGGGCATCGCCGTAAGAAGTCTTTTCGCCGTCTTTAGGTGTGACAAGCGTTTTCTCCCCGCTGGCAACGTCCAAAAGCCAGAGATAGCTTTCGTTAATTGAAACGAATTCCTGCACAAGTATCTTTCGGTCGTCCGGTGACCAGTCAAGCGCCCTCCAGCCGCCGCCTTGTAATTCGGCGACCATGCGAGTGCTCTTAGGGTTCAGCGGGTCGACAATGTAAAGGTCCCCGTCTTTGCCGGTGCGGCGGGTTGACGAGTAAACGATCCGATCGCCCGCGGTTGACCATACGCCGGAACTGTTCCTCGACTTTCCGTCGGTCATAAGAGTGATCGTGCCGGAAGGTAGGTCGTAACGATAGATTTGATAATTCTGGTCGCCACCAATGTCTTTTCTAAAGATAAAATAGTTACCCGTCGTCGGTTGGTACGAAACACCGCTGGTAGGCCGATCCGCGAAAAAGGTGAGCTGCGTGCGGGCCGCTCCGGGGAATTTAACCTGGTGAATTTGAGGGGAGTCGCCAAAAAACGTTGCGATCAGCATTTCCCGTTTTATAGGGTGCCAACTCAATAATTCCGCGGCCCGGCTTTTTGTGTAGAGCCCAACTTCCTCGGCGAGTGAAGCCGGAATCTTCGGAATTCCTTCAATAACCAGATTGTCACCGGGAGCGATCTCGTTGGTTTGAGCCAGAGTTGAAGCCGGGAAAAGCATGAAGATAACAAGGCCAAATGCTATTTGAGACTTTAATAAATATAGTTTCATGTGTTTAAATTACCTGGCTGCTCCCGGTTTCGTAAATTCCTCTCTGATGGCCGACACCGGTATCCGCTTGCCGCCGATCACCACAGAATTGACCATTCTTGTGTGGCTAATATCTTCCAGCGGATCCGCATCGAGCAAAACCAGGTCAGCGATCTTGCCCCTTTCTATTGTGCCTTGCGTGGCCAACCTGCCAAGAAACTCGGCAGGTTTTACAGTCGCGGATTGCAAAGCCTCCATCGGCGTGAAACCAGCCTCAACGAACAGCGCGAGCTCGTTGTGCAGATCGACGCCGGGAACCAGTGCCCAATCGGAAAAGTCCGATCCCGCCATGATCCCGACTCCGGCCTTGTGCATAGCCGCAACAAATTCGAGATGTTTCAAATGGAGTTCCCTGCTGCCCTCTGTCTCTTTTGGGTTGCCGCTCCATAAGACGAATCCCCGGTAATAGGCCACCAGCGTGGGTACATACCATGTGCCATTCTTCTTCAGCCGCGCGAACAGGGCTGCGCCCGCCTCACCACTGTTTTCCGCAATCGCCTCGTCAAAAGTCTTGGCAATCGCACCTTTTCGATACAAGGAACTTTCCAAAAGTATCTCGATATGCTCGAGACTCTTTGCTCCCGCGTCAGAGGCCTCGGCGACGCTTACACCCTCCCCGGGAGGTGTCCATAATCCACTGGGCAGGTGTACAGCTAGTGGGATGCCCAGTTTGCGGGCCTCATCGGCCGCAGCGAAAAATGACTCGCGCGAAAGCCCGTTGTGAACTTTTATAAAATCGACCCCGCGCTCTTTTAGAGAGTCCACGGCTCGGCGCGCTTCGGCGGCGTTAGTTACGCTCAATCGATATTTCACACCCGGTTTCGGCCCGTCCAAAAAGGGACCTGCCCTGACGATGTGCGGCCCAAGACGTTTTCCAGTATCGATTTCTTTCCGCCAGCGGTCAATTTGATCAAGATCTCCGCCCATATCGCGCACACCGGTGACGCCATTCATGATAAGGAGTGGGAAAGCCGTGGCCGTCGCGTCGGTCAAATGACCGTGCATATCCCACAGGCCTGGAATTAAAAATTTCCCCGTGGCGTCTACGACATGTGCGTGTTTTGGCAGTTGAACTTCTGCTGTTTTCCCGACAGCGGCGATCTGATTCCCGGTTATCAGTACAGTCATGTCGGGCTTTGCCGGAGCGCCCGTGGCGTCTATAACCGTTACATGTATAAAGGCAAGCGACTTTGGCCGATAGCCGGTATGGGCTGAGGCCATCACAACTAGCAGTATAAAAATCACAATTTCGGAAACCGTTTTCTTTAACATGAGTTAGAGATAAAGAGCAGATGGAACAAACACTCGCAATATCCTTCATCCATCCACACTCTAACCCTGCAACAGGGGTGAGTATTGTATGGACAAAACATCATTGTCTCGATTTAACGCGAACGAAAAATCGCTCTATATCGTGCGGGTGTCATGCCGGTCGCATGTTTGAAGGTTTTTGAGAAATGGCTTTGATCGGAGAAGCCGCAGGTAATCGCAACTTCAACAAGAGGGGCATCCGAGGCAATAAGTTTGTGGGTGGCTGCGTCAATTCGTACGCGGCGAACGTATTCACCCAGCGTACACCCGTGAAATCTCCGAAAAACGCGGGCAAGGTGAACAGGATGCACACCGACCGATTCCGCGATTGATGAAAAAACAAGTGTCTCCCCGCATTGGTCGCGGAGCAGTTCTCCAGCTGTTTTTAGCCAGCGCGGGGCATCTAATTCCGCATGGTTAGCCGTTCGCCGAGCCATCTCCGCCACGATTTCGAGGATAAGCCCTTCGATGGCGAGCGGTGAAACGTCGTCAATTTCTCTAAATTCTTTATATAGTCTTGAGTTAAGCCAAGCCAGCGATCCGCCGTAAAAATCGGCCGGGCCGGACAATGCCATAGAGTATTCGCCGATTCGCTCCAACCATTGCGGTTTAATTTCAAACCTGAAGAGTCGTCCGCCATTATCCCCAAAATGAGTAGAATGAACCTCACGGGGCGGATGAAATACCACCGTGGAAGGCCTACACTCACGTGTTTTTTTACCGTAATTCTCCCGGTAACTGCCTTCAAGCAGAATGCAAAAGTATGATTGCTCGTGCACATGCCTTGCGATGTGGGTATCGGGCAAATAAGCCGATTCCGAGAGGGTGAATCCAGCGATATCTGCTCTATTTATAATCTGGCCATAAATATGACCTGACGGCAGGCTCTGATTCATATTATTTGTTCACAACTCGTTTGCCTTCATTCTTGCATCTTGTCAATATATCCCGCGATATCGAGTAGGCTAATTTTTATGTAGAAGAGCAAGATTTAAAAAATTCTCAAACAAAATACGGCCGTCGCGCGATTCGTTCGGGTGCTCCCAACGAGTCGGATTTTTTGACCAGTCTTCGAACGATTTTTCGAGGTGAAATTGGACACAATATATCAATTGGCCGTCGCCTCGTTTGACCATCATCTGGTTTCGGCAAAGATATGAGCTTGCGAGCAGCTTAAATTCGGCGGGTACGCCTTCGACCTGAACGCCGTGATTTTGCCATACCCGCAGGATGTCATCCTCAGTCGTGTATTCCTGCCAAACGCCCGATTTTTGATCGTCATTTCCCTCAAAGATCGGATCGTTCTTATAGACGATCTTTACAAAACGATATTGATATTCGACGATGCGATCGGTGCGTTTCTGGGCCAGGTCGAGATCATCGAGCGTCTTTAGCGTTGCACCGAACGCAATTCCGACGAGTTGGTGAGCACCGCAGATGGCGAGCACTGGGATACTTGTCTCGCGGATAAATTTCGTAAACGTCGCGATATGATCCGGATTGTAATAATCAAAATCCGCAAATGTACCGCTCATGACTATCGCATCCGGGCTAAATTTTTCAGCCGCGTCCGCCAGCTCCGATAAATGGACTGTCATCGTCTTGGGATTCTTGACCAGCCGCAGCACGTTCTTGGCGATGTTATTGCATGCCATGCCGGAGACCTTTCGTTCAAATTCCAGCTTTGCCTCGGTCGTGCCGTTCCAGTCCTTGCGGGCCAGATCGGACAGGTCCGAGTCGTACCGCAGCAGATCGTTAACGATCAAAACCTTGGCATGATCGATCTTTTGTTCGATCGGCTCGTACCTGCAAAAGGTGCTTTTATTGTAGGGGAAAGGCAAACTTTCGCGTTCGGTAATCTTTGACACGGCATCAAACATAGAGTTAAAAATCACGCCAAACTGACCTTGGACGCATCATTCGATTATATCATCAATCAACGCACCGTAAAGGCTGCGAATTGCCTCACTAAAAATCTACTCGAAAGGGGGTCGTTGCCTCACGAAGAAAATCTACTCGCGGGTAGAATAGCTCGTCTGGGGTAAAGGAGGCGAGAG
>JAYVDQ010000387.1:0-6040 GCA_043749325.1 Chloracidobacterium sp.
ATCACTAGGCAGGGGGAGGAAAGCATTGTCCAATTGGAATCGAAAGAAATAACCGATTCCAGTGTGGTAACGGCGGGCATCGTAATAGCCGCTCACGGATCGTGGGAGATCGGCCAACTGCCTACGCAGGAAAAAAAACAGAAACCGGAGGGACGGGATCTGCTGGGTTTTAAGGCCCATTTTCGAAATACCACTTTGCCCGCAGACCTGATGCCGATGCTCGTTTTCCCTGGTGGATATGGCGGAATGGTTAGCTGCGATAAAGGTTTTGTAAGTTTGTCTTGCTGCGTCCAGCGGGAAACTTTGCAAGAGATCCGCCGCAGATCGCCAGACAAAAAAGCCGGGGAAGCCGTCCACGACCATATCTTAGAATCAACAAAAGGCGTCAGCGACGCCCTATCGAGCGCCGACCTTTGCGGTGAATGGCTCTCCGCCGGGCCGATCCGGCCGGGTTTTCGGTCAAGATATAAGGATGGCGTCTTTATTATCGGTAACGCCGCCGGCGAATCGCACCCCATAATTGCCGAGGGGATCAGCATGGCTATCCAGTCTTCCTGGCTTCTGACCCAGCGGCTTTTGCAAACCCCCAAACTGACATTTGACGAGGCCGCAAGCGCATACGATCGAGATTGGTTAGCGGCATTTGGGCCGCGCATAAAAGCAGCAAATGTCTTCGCGTATTTGGCTCTGAATGGCCTAGGGCATTCGGCGATGTCTAGTGCATTAAGTAGATTCCCATCACTGTTGACGGCCGGGGCCAAGCTAAGCGGCAAGGTTAACCGCATAGTGGTAGATCAAGCCGTTGCGAAATAATAGTTTGACACTTAAACGGCCAGTGTCTAGAATCCTCGTTAGTCACCGAAACACAAAAAGGTTTTTACCATGGGCGATATTACCGATAGCGCGAAAATACGGGTTGGCGTCGAGATCTGCACCTCCGCTTTGAGAGCGGTTTCGATTAACCACGACGGTAAATTGGCGGAGAAACGCACAATTCCGTCTGACGGGACGGGGCAAACGCTCCCGCAGCTTATCGGTTTGATCGGCGAACTGCGAAAAGATCTGGGTGATTTTGAGCGTATCGGCATTGCGGTGCCCGGGCTTATTGATGCAACTTCGGGCCGTGTCGAGTTTTCAGCCCAATTCCCGGAACATTCGAATGTCGATCTGGTCAGGGAGGTCCGTGAGGCAAGCGGAATATCGGCCTCGATTGAAAATGATGCAAATGCTGCCGCCTATGCAGAGTTTATTCTAGGGGCCGGCCGTGGAAGCAGCAACATTTTCTATGTGACGCTCGGCGAGGGTGTCGGCGGAGCTTTCATTTTTGGCGGTGAGATGTGGCGTGGGGCGTCGGGTTTTGCGGGTGAATTCGGTTATGTTCCTATTAACTCCGAAGGCATGAGATTAGAGGAGGTCGCCTCGACCGACAATATCATCCGCCGGACGCGCAGCCGCTTTCATCAGGACAGCACGTCGTCGCTAAATAAACTGGCGGAAGAAGAGATAACGCTGCCAGCCATAATTGCCGCCGCCCAAAAAGATGATGATTTTGCTCAAATGATGCTTGAGCGAACCGGCGTTTATGTCGGAACTGCTATCGCGACCGTGATCAACCTTTTGAATCTGGAAAGGATCGTTGTTGGCGGCGAGATAATGGAAGCTAAGCATCTGGTTTTAGATGCGATAATTGAGCGGGCCAGAGAACTGTCTTTTGCCCCGTCGTTCAACGCAGCCACAATCGTTGAGGGCGAACTCGGCCCATACGCCGCCGCCGCCGGTGCCGCACTTCTTTCAGATCAGCCTAAATAATTATTAATGATCGAGAATAATTCGGCTTATTAATCAAACTTATTTAGTGAAAAATTGCACAATCCGCTCTTTTCCGCTAGTTTTTATATTGCGCAATTTGCGGATTTTAGAAGATTTAGTAAAATCGTCTACAGTTTTACGGTTCGCAAATAGCGTTTCAACCTGGCCCGTCGGAGTTCATTCATTTCGTTTTTCGAAATATTGAAGCCTGCGAAGCCTGATTTCTGTAAGTCGTCCTCGCGAGAAGGCTAAAAATGGCTCAATTCTTTAATAAAAGTGCAAACAACATCGCCCGGATCAGCATGGTGATGGTTGTAGTTTTAGGCGGGACCGCGTTTTTCGCCTATACGCAGATCGCGCGTTCGTCATATTTGACCGGACGATATCTGGAAAAGCAGCAGCCGGTACAATTTAGCCACAAGCATCACGTCGGCGACGATGGTATCGATTGCCGGTATTGTCACCAGACGGTCGAGACAACTGCGTCGGCCGGGATGCCTGCGACCCAGACATGCATGAATTGCCACAGCCAGCTGTGGGCCGACAGCCCGTATCTTGAGCCGGTGCGGGCAAGTTTCCGCGATAATAAACCTATCGAATGGGAACGCGTACACGATCTGCCGGAATACACTTATTTCAATCACAGTATTCACGTAGCAAAAGGGGTCGGCTGTTCGACCTGCCACGGCGCGATCGACAAAATGCCCGCCGTTTACCAGGAAAATACCCTGCAAATGGAGTGGTGCATCGCATGTCACCGTGCTCCCGAGAAATTTATTCGCCCTAAATCAGAGATCTTTAATATGGACTGGCAGGACGGCGACCTGAATGCGGGAGAACGCGACAAATTGAAAGTCGATCTCAAAATCCGAAGCAAAGAAATGATGACGAGCTGCTCCACCTGTCACAGATAGGGGTTTAGCCACAGAGTTCACAGAGAACTCAGAGAAGAAATTGGGAAAGCAGAAATACGAAAAATAGCCTCAGTGAACTCTGTGTTCTCTGTGGCAAAATTTAAGGAATCAGTAAAAATGCCCAGCCCGGAAAATAAAACAAACTTTGCCTCATTGCGGGACACTATTTTGTCGCAGAGCGGGAAAGAATATTGGCGAAGTGTTGAGGAATTTGTTGACGCTCCCGAATTTGAGGAGTTTGTGGCCCGCGAGTATCCTCACGAGATCGAGGAGTGGGACAATTCCTTAAGCCGCCGTAATTTTGTGAAGGTTATGGGAGCGTCGCTCGCTCTCGCCGGCTTGAGCGGGTGCGTCATCCAGCCCCCCGAGAAAATTGTTCCTTACGTAAAATCGCCCGAGGGCATGCTGCCAGGCAAACCCAATTTCTTCGCAACCGCCATGTCCATCGGCGGTGTCGCAACAGGCCTTTTGGCAAAATCTTTCGAGGGGCGACCCGTCAAGGTCGAGGGCAATCCGGATCATCCGGGCAGCCGCGGTTCGACGGATATTCTCGCCCAGGCCTCGATTTTGGGTATGTACGACCCCGACCGCTCACAGGAAGTGACCTATCGAGGCAATCCCAAGAACTGGGAAACCTTTATGAGCGAGCTGCGAGCCGCTGTCGAAGAAAATCGCAAAGACGGAGGTGCGGGCGTCCGGTTTTTGACCGAAACGGTGACCTCACCGACCTTGATCGATCAATTCAACAAGGTAAAGGCCGAGCTTCCCAATTCCAAATGGGTTCAATACGAACCGATCAATCAGGACAATGTTCATGCGGGTGCAAAGCTCGCGTTTGGTTCGCCGGTCCATACGATCTATAAATTTGACAGGGCCGAGCGAATTCTGTCGCTCGACGCCGATATTTTCTCGGGCTTTAACGTCGCCTATATCAAGGATTTTGGCAAAAGCCGTTCGTTTAGCGAAGAGAAAAAAGAGATTTGCCGCCTATATTCGGTCGAAACGACCGTCAGCCTGACCGGTGCGAAGGCCGATCACCGCTTAGCGGTCAAGCCGAGCCAGATGGCCGAGATCGCCAAGGCGATCGCAAAAGCCGTCGGCGTCGGCGGTGCGACTTCTACTTACACTGAGAATGCTGCCTGGATCGCCGCGATGGCAAAGGATCTGATTGCTTATAAAGGCAAATCGCTGGTTGTGCCGGGTGATAATCAGGCGCCTATAGTCCACGCTCTTGCTCACGCGATGAATGCGGCACTCGGAAACGCGGGCCAGACGGTGGTTTACGCCGATCCGATGTCGCCTAATACGGACAAAACACAGATCGAACAGCTGAAAGAGCTGGTCGGCGATATCGATGGCGGCAAGGTCAAGCTGCTCGTTATTTTGGGCGGAAATCCGATTTACAACACGCCGTCGGATGTGAAATTGTCGGTGGAAAAATTGGATAAAGTCCCGCTGCGCGTGCATCTGGGGCTTTATGCAGACGAAACCGCCGAACATTGCCATTGGCATGTGCATGAAAAGCATTATCTCGAAAGCTGGAGCGATGCAAGGGCCTTTGACGGCACGGCGTCCATCGTTCAGCCATTGATCGCGCCGCTTTATGACGGCAAGAATGCTCACGAGGTCGTCCAGCTTTTCCTTAAGGAAAATTTCGATAAGAAAGACTACGACATCGTCAAAGAATACTGGCAAAAGACCACCATTACGCCCGCAGCCGCAGTAAAAGTGGAAGCAAAGACTGAAGCGCCGGCTGCGAAAACTGACGCGAAAGAGACTACTGCTCCAGCGG
This sequence comes from Chloracidobacterium sp., assembly GCA_043749325.1. Lineage (GTDB taxonomy): Bacteria > Acidobacteriota > Blastocatellia > Pyrinomonadales > Pyrinomonadaceae > OLB17. The sequence continues at coordinate 4,516 of JAYVDQ010000387.1, forward strand.
CTAACACGGCGAAAGATGCTCCGAAAACCCCCGCGAAGCCTGGGGCACCGGCCGCAAACGCTCCGGCGGCGGCTCCGGCTGCGACCGCCCCGAAGAATTTTGAAGACAACTGGCGAAAGGCGGTGCATGACGGCGTAATTCCTAACACGGCCGCAACACCGAAAACCCTAACCGCGACAACTGCATTTTTGAGCCAGCCGGAAACAAAATCTACGGGAAGCGGAGCGGTTGAGATCACGATCCTGCCCGATCCATGTGTTTATGACGGACGATTCGTTAATAACGGGTGGCTCCAGGAGCTGCCGAATCCGCTGAATAAGATCGTTTGGGAAAATGTCGCACTGATCAGTCCCAAAACGGCCGCGAAGATGAAAATTAACACGGGTAACGATGCCCGTGAATATGTTGGTGGTTCGCAGGGGACCAGCTTTATCAATACGCGCGGCGGCAATCAGTTCTCAGATCTCGTGACGCTCAAATATCAGGGCGCCGATATCGAAAAACCGGTCCCGATGTGGATCGCTCCGGGCCAGCCCGATGATGTGATCACTATCTATATGGGCTACGGCCGGACGAAGGCCGGCAAGATCGGGACGGGCATTGGGTACAACGCCTTTGACGTGCGGCGTTCCGATGCGATGGATCACGGTTTTGGCGAGATCACCAAGAAAGGCGAAACGACAAACGTGGCGTCGTCGCAGATCCATTTCAATATGGAAGGCCGCGATCTGCTTCGGGTTTGGGACATTGACGAATTTGAAAAAAATCCCAAGATGGGACATCAACATAACGAGTATGATAAGTCGATGTATCCCTACGAACAGCATCAGGCCGTTTATAACCAAAATCATAAGTGGGGAATGTCGATCGATATCAATTCGTGCGTCGGATGCAACGCCTGCGTCCTGGCGTGCCAATCGGAAAACAATATCCCGGTTGTGGGCAAGGAGCAGGTCGAACGTAGCCGCGAAATGCATTGGCTCAGGATCGACGCTTATTACGGCGGCGACAACATTGACGATCCGGTCGGCCCGTATTTCCAGCCGGTCCTCTGCCAGCAATGCGAACAGGCGCCGTGCGAGGTCGTCTGTCCGGTACATGCCACGGTCCACAGTGCCGAAGGCCTGAACGACATGGTCTATAACCGCTGCGTCGGTACGCGATATTGCTCGAACAACTGCCCGTACAAGGTTCGCCGGTTTAACTTCCTGCTTTATCAGGATTGGAACACGCCGCAGTACAAGTTGATGCGTAACCCTGAGGTCACTATCCGCAGCCGCGGTGTGATGGAAAAATGCACATATTGCACGCAGCGAATCTCGGCGGCGAGGATCGAAGCGGAAAAAGATCAGCGGGCGATCCGCGACGGCGAGATTGTGACAGCCTGCCAAGCCGCATGCCCTACCGAGGCGATCACGTTCGGCGACATGCACGACCCTGAAAGCCAGGTTGCCAAAAAGAAGAAAGATCATCGCGATTACACGCTGCTTAACGAATTGAATACGCAGCCGAGAACGACATATCT
>JAYVDQ010000388.1:0-8130 GCA_043749325.1 Chloracidobacterium sp.
TCCCGGATCCCCAACGAACCAGGTCCGGTGGACGTGTTGCCGTTTGCACCGAGTGCCGGGTCACCGAAAATCCCCGTGGCGATATCGAATCCCTGCCGAAAAAGGGGGTCCGTTTCGGCGGCACGGGCCTCCGCAACGACACGATCGACTTGCGCGATAGCCGCTCCCTTTGCAGCCAGCTCAGCGCGGCACGATTCTTCGAGGCCGGGCGCGGCGGGGGAGTTACGCGCGCGAGCCTCTTTCGCAACATCACAGATCGGTCGGGCCGGGCCAGATGGCGCCCCTGTCGATCCCGTTGGCGCCCCTGTCTTGACCCTGCCTATGGCTTTGACGACCGGGCGCTCTGGCTTCCAGTATTTATGGCCTGTCGCCACATAATAATTACTCACTTTCCTTACGCCGAAGAAGCTCCAGTAATGATCGGCATCCCTGAAATATTCCGGAATGGTTTGCGTGTCTGGAAATCTCTCGGCTGCCGTAGGCGAAGTGTCGAGCGCGGTGCCATGGCGTTGCTGGCTGAGTTGGGCGTTGGCGGGCGTTTCAAACCTTAACAAAAAATATATTTCACTACCGTTTTGTACGTCCACGGGCCGATTGACCCATGCGCACTGGGCGGGACGTAGTCCCTCACCTTTCGGACCAGCACCGTACGGGCCGGGCTTTGCTGTAAGTAAAATGGTGTTGATGGTCTCACCGGTTGAAGTCTGCCTTGAGCCCAGAGTTTCAAAGCCAATGGTGATGTTTTCCAAAGAAGCCCCGCCCTCACAGCGGACCTCATTGGTAGTATCGGCGGTATTGCCCGGGTCCGTGATCGTTGTGATGCGGTTCGCGGTCGACTTCTTGTCCGTGGCGTATACTTCTCCGGCGCTTCGCTTGTAATGCCGGCTTAAATGAAACTTCACTGAGTCATCAAATCCTTTCTGTCCGGAAGCGGTTAGAGCATTTCGATATTTCAACGCGCCGGGACCCACCGCGGTGTTACCCTGTGCACCGAGCGCGGGGTCACCAAAGATCGCCGTCGCGATATCGAAGCCAGTCAAGTAGTAGCCATCCGTCGCGGAGCCATTCGTCAAGCTGTCAAGACGTACCCGTGCAAGCTCCCGGTCTTTTATTGTGATCGCATATCCCTTCGCACCCAGCTCCTGCGCGGTCTGCGCGGCGGCCGTGATGACCGCCGCGCCGAAAAGCAACGGCAGGACAAAGGCAACTGTCAGTCTCGATCTGGTTCTTTTCACGTCGGTTCCTCCTTAAATAACAAGTCTTCCGGTTACACCGTTAGGGCTTATAATTGCGGCTTAAATGCAGCTTCACCGCGGCATTGAATCCCCTCTGCCCGGCCGCACTGAGAGAGTCACGAATTTTCAGAGAGCCGGGCCCTGTTGAGGTGTTACCGTTTGCACCGAGGGCCGGGTCGCCGAATATGCCTGTAGCGATATCGAATCCCAGCCAATAGAAGACATCCGGTTCGATGATCCGGGCAGCTGCGACAGTTTCATCCGCCGCCGCGATGGCCGCGCCCTTTGCAGCAAGCTCGACATTTCTGTTCCGCTCCAATGAAAATGCAACGGCGATGTCGAATCCTCTCTGTTCGTCTGGACTCAGTGAGTCATGGATTCTCTGTTTACCGGGGCCGGGAGCGGTCTGCCCTTCGGCGGCCGCCATTCCGATATCGAATCCTCGCCGGCTGGACCCCTCCGGTTGTTGATTGCGGAGCGCTGCAGACAACGGGTCCGCATTCGCGATAGCTTCTCCCCTGGCTGCAAGATCGTTCACGTCGAAGTCCTCACCGGCGGCGCGGCATTGGGCTTCGAGGCCGGGAGCGGCCGGGGAGTTTCGCGCCCGAGCTTCTCGCGCAAGGTCGCAAATCGACTTGTACAATTCAGGTTTCCAGGAATGTGAAGCGTCCGCCCTGAAGTAGCCGTTGCCACTGTCTACCACACCGCTAAAATCCCGATACTGGTTCGGGTCATTCAGGTAATCCCGCAACAGGTAATCCTGCACGTTTTCTTTCAGCGGAACGCTTTCTGAAATCCGAATCTGCGTCGGATCGAAGTTGCGTAGCTGGAATTCGGTCGGACTGCACTGGCCTGGTTGCAGATTGCGACCAGCGCGGTCGGGCGGCTGCGTACTGCGCTGGAAGTCGACCGTTATGGGATAGACAAAATGCCTGAAGGCAATGCCGAGAACGCCGGGTTCATTCGCGAGAAACGGCACGGATACTTTGCGGCCCAGTCCCGGGCCGCCCCGACAAATCAGTCTGAAGGCCGAGCCATTGTTAACGAGTCTTTTGACACGGCCGCGCCGGTCACCTCCGGGTTGGGCATTAGGAGGTGGCTGCGGGGCCGCTTGTTGGACAACGACGGTCACGGTCACTGACGCCAGCAACTGTTCCTTATCGGCGTTATAGAGCTTGAACACATAGCTCTTACCGATCTCGGTGGTGGTTCTAAATGTTCCCTGGGCGATGCCCGCTTCGTTGAGCTGGGTTTCTTCGCCGCCGTCAATTGAGACCCAGACGAAGCCCTCGGCACCTTCGGTGTTCCATGTCAGGGTCGTCGGGCCCCGGGTCTGTCCGGCCGGCAAAACGACGGGATTCGGATTGGCCCTGAGTACTGGGTCGGCATTGACTCGGGCAGCGCCTGCCAGAAGCAAGAGCATTACTAACACAATTAAGTTTATTTTCATGTCAAGCTCCTCCGTCACGGCCTATAGTTTCGGCTTAGATGCAGTTTTACCGAAGCGTTGAATCCTCTCTGCCCGGCAGCACTCAAGGAGTCTCGAATTTTTAGGGATCCCGGCCCTGTTGAGGTGTTGCCGTTTGCACCGAGTGCCGGGTCCCCAAAAATACCTGTAGCGATATCGAATCCCAGCCGATAAAAAACGTCCGTTTCGGAGTTGCGGGCCGCTGCAACGGTTTCATCCATCGCCGCTATAGTCGCTCCCTTTGCAGGCAGATCGGCGTTTCTGTTCCGCTCCAATGAGAACGCAACGGCGGCATCGAATCCTTTCTGTTCGGCCCGACCCAGTGAGTCATGGATCTTCTGTTTACCGGGGCCGGGTGCGGTGTGCCCTTCGGCAGCCGCCATTCCGATATCGAATCCTCGACGGGCATCGTCAGGCTGTTGATTGCGTAGTTCTGTTGCCAGCGGATCAGCACTCGCGACAGTTTCTCCCCTGGCAGCCAGATCGTTCAAGTTGAAAGCAGGCGTCTCACCCGCTGCGCCGGCGTTGCGGCACGATTCCTCAAGTCCCCGAGCAGCCGGGGAGTTTCGAGCGCGGGCCCGCCGGGCGGCCTCGCAGATCGCGAGCGGCTGGCCCGTCCCAGCCCCCGGCGTAGTCCCCGGCACTTTGACCCTGCCTATGGCTTTGACCGCAGGTCGTGGCGGAAATACCGCGTAATGGAACTGGTAGTTGTCGTTGCTGCGAAGATTGTCGCTGACCCGAAACTGGACGACGGCTATCTGGTACTTAGCGGTCAATGCGCAAATTGTTATGTCATAGTTGTCACTGTAACGGCTATGCAATATTTCAATCTTCGCTTTGCGGGTTTGCTCGAATTTTGAGTTCAGTCTCCGATCACAGTCGGCGTAAATGTAAAAGGAGCCCAGTCCGCCTTGAATGTTGTCGAGCTCCGCCAGGACGGCGCCGTCACTCGGTTCGATGTAGAGACCTGGTCCCCCATTGTTATAAGGCTTCCCCGTGTTCTTATCGAAAAATGTCTCAGGGTCGTGATGGACCAGCACAATGTCGGCACCGCGGTAGATCTCCTCATAACGCCCCTCGTCGAGATCGAATCCGGCTCTACGCTGGAAATCGCTCAAACTGAGCGCCCCGATCCCCACTCGGGTCGCTGCGCGAGGAATCAGCAGTTCGATTTCCTGATAAACCTTCGCAAATGTTCCGGCAGCCGGAACCGTAGCCCGCACGTGGCCAATAACTACCGAGGTATCCGGTGCGTCCTGCTCGGTTAGCTTGTATTTGAATCCGGCCTGGCTTAGTGCCGTCTCCGCGTCGAGCCAAAACAAGCCGACGACATCGGGAACGGGTTTCAGGTGGATCTGCCCTTTTTTGTCGGCTCGATCGCCCGGAGGCTGAGCATCGGCAACCATAACCGCGACGGGCAAAAGCAGGAATGTAAAAAAGGCACCCGTCAGCTTCGATCTCATTCTTTTCATGTCTTTCCCTCCTATGCGAGATGTCTGCCGCTGATATGCTCAGGGCCTATAATTCCGGCTTAAATGCAGCTTCACGGAAGCATTAAATCCTCGCTGTCCGGCGGCGTTTAGAGCATCGCGAATTTTCAGGGAACCCGGCCCCGTGGAAGTGTTGCCCTTTGCACCGAGCGCCGGGTCACCGAAAATCCCGGTCGCAATGTCGAAGCCCCGTTGATAGGATTCATCCGCTTCAAGCATGCGTGCTTCCTTAACCTCCTGGTCGCCCGCGGCGATGGTCGCTCCCGTGGCAGCGAATGCGTCCACGTTATCGGCAGGTGCCTCACCTACTGCGCGGCATTGAGCTTCGAGACCGGGCGCAGCGGGTGAGTTTCGCGCCCTGGCCTCACGCGCAACGTCGCAGATCGAGCGTGCAGGGCCAGTGGGCGCCCCAGTGGCCCCCGGCACCTTGACCCTGCCTATGGCTTTGACCGCTGGAGTTTCTCCGGCGGCACCGGCGGCACGGCACTGGGCTTCGAGACCGGGTGCGGCGGGTGAGTTTCGCGCGCGGGCTCGTCGCGCAGACTCGCAGATCGAAATCGGCGAGGCCGTCGGGCCTGTCGGCGTCCCAGTCCTTGATCTGCCGATGGCTTTAACGGGGTCGCCCTGTTGCGACAGCTTTGGCTCGCCACAAATGAGACCTATCGCGTCAACGTATTTACCTGCCCGCCCATGAGCGCCGATGGCAACGAGCCCTGGGGGACAGCGCTCCGTATCCTCAGTGCGCGCGGCATCGCCTTGGATCTTGGGTGCGTCGAATATCGCGGACGGCAAATTGCTCTGGGTCTGCGTTGTGGCAGCGATGCCGCAAAAAAGATGAATATTGTTGATGCTGACTATGTCGCGGCCTTCGGCAAACACATACATGCCGGTTACTATCGGCCGGTCGGATGGGCATATGACACTCGTGATGCTTCCACCGACTCCACCATACCAGCCGCTTTCGACCTTATATACTGGTTCTCCTAGTTTGGTTGGGTTCGCGTATATAAGCCCCGAACCCCTCGTCAAGACCACCGGTGTCGTCTCACGCGGCCCGCGCGCAGTGACACACAGTGGATGGATCGCATCAATATCATCACCCGCGCGAAGTTCGAAGCCGGCAAGAAGGGCATTCCCCGGGGCTCCGTCATAGTGCCCCACGGACCGCTGAATCTCGACCTGCCGCTGCAGCTGCCGCAAGGTCTCCTGGGAGCAACGGTCAATAAACTGATTTCCCCCGGTACCGCCTATCGGATTGAGAAACATCCCATCCTGGGCTTGCGCCGAAAGAACCAAAAACAAAATCGCCGCCGGCACGCAGATCAGGCGGCTATGCCATTGCCACCGCCATCGGGTGCATTTAATGATTAAGTGTTTCATCTACTTCCTCCTTAACGCTCTAATCCGTTCGGCTAACATCTTTATAGGTGTTCGCGGCCCGGCCTGACAAAGCTATGTGTTGACAGTTTAATTACGTATATTTAACTCCATTTTCGCGATCGATTCAAGATGTACTTCGTCGGGGCCGTCGGCGAGACGGAGAGTCCGAGCATAGATCCAAAATTGCGCGAGTGGAAAATCCTGCGAAACGCCACCGCCGCCGTGGACCTGTATCGCGCGGTCGATAACGGTCTGCACCATTTGCGGGATGACAGCCTTTATCATCGCAATCTCGCGGCGGGCGGCTTTGGTTCCGGCGATATCCATCATCCACGCGGTTTTGAGGACTAACAGGCGCGCCTGGGCGATCGCGAGACGCGATTCAGCGATCCATTGGCGGACGACGCCCTGCTCGGCGATGGATTTACCGAATGCATTGCGAGCCTTTGCCCGTGAGCACATCAATTCGAGCGAACGCTCGGCAATGCCGATGAGCCGCATGCAGTGATGAACACGCCCGGGACCGAGGCGGCCTTGTGCGATCTCAAAACCGCGGCCCTCGCCGAGGAGAAGGTTCTCTTTTGGCACACGGACATTTGTAAACGTGATCTCGGCGTGGCCATTCGGAGCATCGTCGTAGCCAAAAACATCGAGCAGCCGTTCAACCTTTACGCCATCGGCATCCATAGGAACCAGGATCATCGATTGTTGCAAGTGTTTTGCCGCCGTCGCATCCGTTTTCCCCATAAAGATCGATAATTTGCAGCGGGCGTCACCTGCACCGGTTGACCACCATTTGCGACCGTTGAGAATGTAATCGTCACCGTCGCGGGCAATGGACGAACGGATATTTGTCGCATCGGACGAAGCCACGTCAGGCTCGGTCATCGAAAAACACGAGCGAATTTCGCCGTCGAGCAGCGGCGCAAGCCATTTCAGCTTTTGCTCAGGCGTGCCGTAAAGATGCAGGACCTCCATGTTGCCGGTGTCGGGAGCCGAGCAATTAAAGACCTCGGACGACCAGACGACGCGTCCCATCATCTCGGCGAGCGGAGCATATTCGAGATTAGTAAGACCGGAAATATCAGGCAAAAACAGATTCCACAGGTCAGCGGCTTTCGCCTTTTGCTTAAGATCTTCGATTAATTCAAGCGGCTGCCAGCGGTCGCCCGAGTTTATCTCGTCGGCATGGGTTTTTTCATTTGGATAAATATGCTCGTCCATAAAGGCTCCGAGCTGTTTTTGCAGTTCCAGAGTTTTTGCTGAATAATCGAAGTTCATAAAGTCGATGAACAGAGTAACATAGATATTTTAGGATAAAAATCGATGATAATCGCTGTTGCGGGAAGGTATTCGGCCGAAACGCCATCCGAAAGAGAGGCGAATTTCGATGCAATGAATCAAGCTGCTGCCCGGTTGCTGGAAATGGGGCACACGCCCCTGATCGGAGTGAATGCCGCTCTACCGGTTGTAGATCGATCACAAATTGAAGACCGATACGAGGCGATCATGCAAATTTCAATGGCGGTTGTTTCGGCCTGTGATGCGATCCTTGTGATAAGCCGCTCAAGTGGAGTCGAGCGAGAACGCGATCACTTCATTGCGAAAGGCAAGCCCGTTTATTATTTGATCGATGAGGTACCAAAGATCGGATGAGTGCTGAAACACGGCCTATGCGCGCGGGGGAAGAGATCGATATCGAGCGATTCGAGAGTTATTTACGCGACGAGCTCGATTTGATCGTCAGAGATTTTGCTATCGATCAATTCCCTGCCGGAAGCTCTAATTTGACTTATCTTGTGCGTTTTAGCGGCAATGAATACGTTCTTCGCCGCCCGCCGTTTGGCAATACGGTCAAGACGGCACACGACATGAGCCGCGAATTTAACGTGCTGTCAAAACTGTCCGCCGTTTATGCTCCCGCTCCTAAACCGCTGCTATTCTGCGAAGATGAATCGCTGATCGGCTCAGAGTTTTACCTTATGGAACGGCGGAATGGGTTGATCATTCGTGGGCGTTCACCTGTCGAATTGGAAAACACCCGGGAATTACAGACGAAGGTTTGTGAGAGTTTTATAAAAAACCTAGCTGATCTTCACGCTCTCGATTTTGAGGCCGCCGGACTCGGCGATCTGGGCAAACCAGAGGGTTACGCGCGGCGCCAGGTCGAAGGCTGGACGAAACGCTACTTCGCCGCCAAAACGGACGAATGGCCCGATCTCGAAAGAGCTATCGTATGGCTCAATGACAACATTCCCGCTGAGTGGGGAGCAGCGTTGATCCATAACGATTACAAATTCGACAATGTGATGCTCGACCCATGGGACCTGACTCGCATCACCGCCGTTCTGGATTGGGAAATGGTCACGATCGGCGACCCGCTCATGGACCTCGGCACCACGCTCGGCTATTGGATGTCCAGGGACGCGGGAGCGGAAATGTTGAATATGCCATTCAATCCGCGCGTGCTAATGGAAAATATTTCGCGGCAGGAACTCGTCGAAATGTACGCCAAATCTCTGGGACGAGCCGTGCCGGACATGCTCTTCTACTACGT
>JAYVDQ010000389.1:0-2483 GCA_043749325.1 Chloracidobacterium sp.
GTACAAGCCAGGAGGGTTCGCCGAATATGACCGTCGGTTTGTAACGCTTAGCTCGCTCGTAAAATTCAAGCGGCGAGATCTTGCCGGCTTCGACATGAAAACAGCCTAAATACTGCAACGCCGTCCTGACTACGGCCGGAGAAACCCAAAACGACAGGTCGAACGCGCTGACCACGACATCCTCGCGGCGAAGCCCGAGCTGATAGAGCCCCAATGCGCTCGTCCGGCCCATTGCATTGAGTTCACGCTGCGAAAAGAATACGCGCTTGGGAAAGTCAGAAGTGGTCCCGGTTGTCTCAAACGCGGTATCAGCGTGTCCCGTCATGAATGCTTCGGGACCGTGTTGGAGCAGATCTTCGCCGGTTGTAAAAAAATCGCCTAGCTGGTCCGGGTGCTTTATCCTCCGGATGTCGATATTACGCTGCTGAAACTCCCTGGCATAAAACGGAGCTTTGGCCGCCAGCTTGAGCGTTTCGCGAAACCGCATCTTTTGCAGCCCGACCATCAGCGAAGGAGGCAGTTTGCCGAAGATCGAGATGGCGGTACCCGGATTTGTCCGCAACGCGATCTTTTCCAATTGTTCGGTGACTCTGCTTAACATAGTTTCAGATCCGATCTGGTGCACAGCGCCGGATGAGCATTTCAATCATTTCCACTGACAAGTCAATCTCCTCAAGCGTCATTTCAAACGACGGGGCCAGCGTAAATACGTTCTTATAATATCCTCCGACATCAAGCACCAGGCCCATTTTTCGCCCTCTCACGTCCAGATCGCCCTTCATTCCCTCGGCAAATATAAGATCACACATTTTCCTGTCAGGCGTGAAGCCATCAGCCTGGCACAACTCGATGCGAAGGGCCATCCCCATTCCATCCGTGTTGCCAATAACCTTCGGATAGCGATGCTGAAGATCCCGGATCTGGGCGAGAAAATATGCCCCTTTTTCCTGCGTGATCTTCTCGTAATCGATCTCTTCGGTCATCCGCATCAGCTCCAGCGCAACGGCGGTTCCCAGCGTGTTCGACGAAAAGGTCGAATGCGTCGATCCCGGCGGAAACTTATCCGGTGTGATCAGTTCCTCGCGTGCCCAAACGCCTGAAAGGGGATTCAAACCGTTGGTCAATGCTTTGCCAAAAACCACAATATCCGGCGACACGTCAAAATTCTCGATGGCCCAGAATTTACCGGCCCGGTAAAATCCCATCTGGATCTCGTCATCCACCATCAGGATCTTTCGGTCGTCCAAAATCTTCTTCAGAGCCGGAAAATAGCCATCGGGCGGAATGACATACCCGCCGGTACCCTGGATGGCTTCGACGTAAAACGCCGCAAATTCAGGCTCCTCAGCCTTTGCGTCCCAGAAAGAGTTGTATTCAGTCTCAAAGTTTTTCGCGAACTGATCGACGCAATACAGCTCGCAGGTATCGCGTTTTTTGTCGTACGGACACCGAAAACAATACGGAAACGGGACAAAATGGGCCCTGTCCGAAAAATGGCCAAAGCGTCTGCGGTAGCGATAACTTGAGGTGATCGCCGAGGCTCCAAGAGTTCGGCCGTGATAGCCTCCCATAAAGGAGAACACGAGGCTTTTTCCGGTTTCATTGCGGACGAGCTTGAGGCTGTCTTCGACCGCCTGCGAGCCACCGACATTGAAATGGACCCGGCCCTTGAGTCCGAATTTGGACTCATTCAGCTTACCGATAGCCGCAGCCAACTGGACCTTTTCGGTGTGCAAATACTGGGACGCAAGCTGCGGTAATTTGTCGATCTGATCTTTAAGAGCACCGTTGAGCCGCTCGTTTCCATAACCAAAGCTCGCCGCCGAATACCACATTTGAAGATCCATATACTGTACGCCTTCGCGGTCATACAGGTAATTTCCTTCCGCGCGTTCAAAAAATTTCGGTGGTTCGAGATAATGGACCGTATCGCCCCATGAGCAATACTTGCTCTCCAATTCTAATAATTCGGCTTCGCTTGGCTGATAATTACCTTCCCGAATTTCTTCAGCTTTATTCGCTGGTGTCATATTTATTTATGAATGGCTATTTTCTAGTTTATTTAAATGGCTTCGCTCCATGAAACCTGGTATTCCGGTATTAGTAAAGCACTGGATTGCAAAGCTCTCTCAAAACAATCCGCAACCTCCGCCAGCGTTTGATAAGCGGTGTAGGGGATCGAGTTTTGTTGACAATGATCGGCGAGTTTCGATTTCGCGAAAACGAGATTTGCCTCCTCCGCGGCAAAACGGTCCGAGAGGCCGTCACCGACGAAGATCATGTTTACCGAAAACGGGTTGTACAACTGCATTACAGCAGGTTTGCAAGTTGCACAGCCGTCGTTGCAGACCTCTTCAAAATGCGGAAAAGTCGTGTCCCATCGATCTCCACCCAATGAAAACAAGGAATTGGCCGAGATCGTTACCCGCTCCATTTCGGATGGATCACTTAGGTATCGTTCGAGCATTCGACGGATATACCCC
>JAYVDQ010000390.1:0-7515 GCA_043749325.1 Chloracidobacterium sp.
TTGCGGTCATCGACCCAAAGGCGGTTCATCGCCGTGTCCGCAAGCTGTTCCGAGATCGGTTTAGATTGGGCCATCGCGCCCACCGTAAATAGCAAAATGATAAAAACTAAAAGACTTTTCATAAACTCTTATTTCTTCAGCGGGATCGACATGTTCCAAGTCGAGCTAACGCCATCCACAGTCTCGCCCGTCGCAAAAAATACATAGGCTGGCTTCCCGTTTTCCATCAGGACGTGAGGTCGCTCGGTCTTATTCATTTTACGCACTTTCCCGTCAGCCCAAAGCACGTTTCGCGAAACGGCAATGCCGTTTCCGGGAACCTGCCATTTTATCCCGTCATCTGATGTCGCGTAAAAGATCTCTTTGTCTGGCGAATATTTGCGTTCGGTGTCGAGCATCAACGCCTTGTATTTGCCATTTTCGATCCAAATGAACGGGTCCTCGGCCCCTATACCCATATTTAAAGGTTTGTCCGATACCCGTTTATACGCACCGTCAAATCTGTCGGCGATCGCCAGTCCGATGGCGTGAACGGTCAATTTCTCAACGCCTTTATAATAAAGCATTACGCGTCCATCTTTCAGCACAAGCGGCGCCGCATTGCTTGTCAGATATTGCTCCCACGAATTAGGACGGATATCCAGTATCGGTTTATCGAGCCGCTTCCACGGGCCATACGGCGATTTTGAGGTCGCAAGACCGATGCGTTCGTGCTGATGAGCTTCGATCTTAAGCGGCGATTCGTCATTTATGCGGTTGTTCGGTCCGGGCCGCTCGCCGTGGTAGGTCGTGCCGGTGTAATACAGCAAGTATGTGTCCTTGTATTTACGGATCGCCGGGTTATGCGTCATCTGGCCGTCCCAATACTCGGCCCCGCGCGGCGGAAGCGCGACCTCGCTAAATTTGTAAGGCCCCGCAGGTTTGTCCGAAACGGCGTGGACGATCTCCGAATTTGTCAGCCAATACGGCCCAAATCCCGTCGTTTTTGGCCACCGCGACGCGAACATATGATATTTGCCATCCTCGCCCTTGATCACCGAGCCGCACCAGACCCAATAGCCATCCATCTTGAAACCGCCGTCCATTGGCGCCGGCAGCAGACGGTCGTGAAACTCATTCGTCTGAGCGATCGCCGCAAACGAGACGGCGAATATGAGTAAAATGATCTGTGCGGATTTGAACGCCATTATTTCTTCAAATATTTGCCCAGTTTGATCTTATTTTCCCTGATACCATCTATCGCCAGCTTTGCCATTTCCCCGGCACCTTTCGGGTTGAAATGCGTATTGTCCTCGACGCCATTTGGATAGTTTGGGCTTTCGCCGGGTTTTAGCTGAAGAAATAACTTTGTCGAACCTTCACGGCCGTATCGGCTCAACACGTCAGCACTTTTGCTTTCCATATCGATCACGGCTACCTTTTCAGCTTTGCCGACCGACTTTACTGCATCGGGATATTCACCATGCGTCTTTACCAAAACGTCGTTCTCAAACTTACGTCGCGACACGGGGGTCATCAGAACGGGCGTTGCACCTTTTTCACGAGTTTCTTTAATGAATATGACCAGATTTGCTTTATAAGCATCCGGCGAGGCATAAACTGCCGGTTTGTCTTTCTTTTCGTCGTTGTGTCCGAATTGAATGAATACGTAATCGCCTTTTTTTACTGAGTCGATCAGGGTTTTCCACTTTCCTTCGTCAATAAAGGATTTCGTACTGCGGCCGTTCAGAGCTCGATTATCTACGTTTACCTTGGCCGGATCGAAATATTGCTGTAGCATCTCACCCCAACCGGTTTCAGGCCGCCGGTCAGGCGTTTTGATCGCCAGCGTCGAGTCTCCGGCAAGATAAACAGTTAACTGAGCAGACACGGGAATGCACAAAATAATTCCGAAAAGAATGGCTTGTGCAAGACCCAATGCCGAGCTCATAATTTTATCAATTCGCCTATCTTGACCGGTCGCTTTTGCTCAATACTTGTCCTTGCCGCGATTCCCGTCAGACATGACATCGCACCGGCACGCGAATCGGGCAGTTTCAGATGATCTGGTAACTGTATTTTCTTAAATATCAGATCTCGCAATCGGTCATCGCCGCCTCCGTGCCCGGTTGCGATGTCTGGCATTTCGATCCTCTCGCGTTTCCCGCTAAAGTTTTTGATCAAATACATTTCGGACTGAAATTGCTCCGGCCACGGCTGTTTTTCATAATCGCGGACCTCGAGACGCCCTTTCGTTCCGTTAAACGCGACGCGGTAGCCTTCGATCGGCATCGACGCATTCAACGAATAGCTCATACTGACGCCGTTGGAATATTTGATCGCCGCCGACATCGTGTCGTAGATATCGATGTCTTCCTTAAAAACGCAGCCGTCGCGCATGTAGCCGTCGACGTCCTCGCATTCGGAATAAAGCTTAGTCAGACGGGGATCTTTGGTCACGTCCCAATAAAACGGACATTTGGCTTTGTGCGGACACGAACGGCAGTTCGTGTGACGAAACTCGCCATTCTTGCCATAAACATTGAGGTCGCCGTATGCCGAGATCTCGACCGGGTCGGCTGCGAGCCACCAATTTATAAGATCGAAATGGTGAGTAGCTTTGTGAACCCAAAGGCTACCGCCACCCGACTTCAGACGGTGCCAGCGGCGAAAATAATCTGCTCCATGTGACGTGTCGAGATACCAGCTAAAATCGACCGACGTGATCTTGCCGATCTCGCCGGATTGAAGCAATTCCTTAATCTTTTGATGCTTGGGCGCATAGCGATAATTGAAAGCGACGTTGATCTTGCGGTTATACTTCTTTTCCGCGTCGAGAACGGCCTGGCAATCGACCGCTTGGGTCACCATCGGCTTTTCGGTGATCACGTCGATGCCCTTTGCGAGCGCGCTCGTAATAAACTGGTGATGGGTCGAATCCATTGTCGTGACCATCAGCAGATCGGGCTTAACCCTTGTCACCATCTCGTCAAAATTAGTAAACGTCGGGCATTCCGCGCCGATCAGTTTACGGCCCGCCTCAGCCCGCTTTCCGTTCTTGTCGCAAAGGCCGACAAACTCGACCTCATTTGAGTAGCGGTCAAAGATGTCCTTGCCCCACATACCGGTGCCACGATGGCCGGTTCCGACCATTGCGTAACGCCTTCGGGCAAGTGAGGTCACCATCGCCGGGGCAGAACCCGCGATCAACGCTCCGGCGGCGGCTACGCCTGTTGCTTTAACAAAGTCACGCCTGTTTATCATCACTAGTTTCTCCTATGGTTATTTGCCCTTCAGTTCGGTAATAACGGAGCCGTTAAATTTGACGTTGTTGAGCTTTACGCCCTTTAAGTTTTTGATAATATTGCCCTCAGCAACGTTGTCGAACGTGCTGTTTTTTATCGAGATATTTTCAACCGGACCGGCATCAAGGCCCTGAATGTCCACGCCCAGCTTGCTCTTGCCACTCTTCATATTATCAACGTAAAAACCTCGCATAACGGGCGTAAATTTGCCCTTTGCCCCTTCTTCGTAGTTAAAATCAATTGTTATCAACGCGTGTTTGACCTGGCCGACCGTGATATTGCGGAAATAGAAATTTTCGAGCAGGCCGCCGCGTGAGGCATTGTTTTTGACACGCAGGGCATGATCGAGATTTGGGCTGTCCATACGACAGTTTTCACCAAAAACATTTCGCACGCCGCCGGATATTTCGCTCCCGATGGTGATACCGCCATGGCCGTCCTTCATTTCGCAGCCGCGGACAATGATATTTTCCGTTGGAACGCCAACACGCCGGCCGTCATCGTTCCGGCCCGATTTGATCGCAATACAATCGTCACCCGTGTCGAAATAGCAGTCCTCGATCAGCACGTTCTTACACGATTCCGGGTCGCAGCCATCGTTATTTGGGCCATGAGACGAGATCCGAACCTTTCGGATCGTCACGTTTTCAGAAAGGAGCGGGTGAATTTCCCACATAGGCGAATTGACGATCTTTACGCCCTCGATAAGCACGTTTTTGCATCGGTGCGGTTGGATGAAATTAGGCCGCAAACGGTCGGCCTCGCCAAAAACACGGTCCTTGACTGGCACCCCCTCTTCCATCATCTTGTACAGCCGAGCCCGGGCGGCGCGCTGGTTTGTCATTCCTTCTTTCCAACCAAATCTCGGGCTCCCATTCCAATTCCACCAATGATCGTTGTTGCTCTGGCCATCGAGCGTTCCTTCGCCTGTAATGGCGACATTTGTCTGCTCGAATACGTAAATAAACGGCGAGACATTCATGCACTCCATCCCTTCAAACCTCGTCGCCACGATCGGGTATTTCGAAGCGTCGGTCGAGAATTTGAGTGTCGCATCTTTTTTAATGTAGAGATTAACGTTCGATTTTAGGTGCACGGCGCCGGTCATAAATTCACCAGCGGGTATGACAACACGTCCACCCCCGGCCTTATTGCAAGCGTCAATGGCTTTTGAGATCGCATTGGAACTGTCATTAGCGGCTCCCGCCTTTGCCCCGTATTTCGTTATATCAAAATCCTTTTTGGGAAAGGTAGGTGGCTTGATACGGGCAAGGATCTGCGGATAAACCGTCGCCCAGGCGTCCTGTGTCTGTGCATAAGCCGCACGGGGCAAAAATGCCGCACCTGCGGCACCTATCATTAGAGTTTTTAAGAAATCGCGTCTGTCGTACATAAGTCTTGTTAATTTTGCTTCACCTGCTCCAGGTGGCGCACTCATTAGTCGAATCTTTTTGCCAATTAGTTGTCGGCAACAAAATTCAGGTCGTTTAAGTCACTATCAAGATTTAACAATTGTGACGAAACGGCAAATGTATATCGCCTACTCGAAACCGTAAGAGTATACGATCTGCCCGTCGGAATTTCCCTAAAACTGAAATACCCGAACGAACTGGTCAGGGCCTCGCGGATGTCACCAGTCAACATATCGGTCAGCGTCATTCGGGCCCCTCGTACGCCCCTGCCGTCACCTGTCAAAACGCGCCCTGTGATCGCTACAGATGGCGAGAACAAAATGCTGTTAAGGTAATTCTCGAGATTGCTATACCCGTTTGACGCAATTTGCGGTGCATCGTTCGCGTTGTTCGGGTTAAATCCGTTGGCGTTCTCCCAACTGTCGGGCATTCCGTCGAAATCGGTATCGACCGGGGCCGGAAGCGAAATCAGGAGCGGAAAGCCGCCCACCTGATTTTGCGAACTGATGAAAATCCCCGTTTCGTTCCGCACTTCATTAATAATGCGACTATCAATAGCATCGCGAATGTGCGAGCTGCCAGCCAGGGCCAGAACGCGCGTATATGCGGTTGCTGCGTCATCGGCAACTATATCGATCGTGTCCAACGGAGTCGCCTGTTGCGTATATAGATTTACAAACATCGACCAACCCGTATTCGTGCCATCGTGGACGCCGTTTAGATTGCTGTCAATAACGTTTGCATTCTGAAATATCCGCGTACTGACACTGCCGCCATTGAAGGCCCGGGCTCGTTTAGCGATCGGCGTATTCGGTCCGGCCGTAAGATAGTTTCCGACATAATTGACCTTTGTAACACCTTCGTCCGCCGGCCCGCTATAACTCGCATCGGTTCCCCAGTCGTATACGATATTATTTACAAAATCAAGGGTAATATTGTCGCCCACCCGGGGGTTGCGGTTGGAATGGTGAGCGTACAGATTATGGTGATACGAGATCTTGCCGTCGCCGTAACGAATCAATGAGCCGTAACCATGACTACCCTCTGGATGGCACGATAGGCCAAGACTTTCCGTAATAAACGACCATTGCACCGTCACACGTGTCGAATCCGTCACGGACAGGCTCTCGTCAATGCTCCACGAGGCCGAAACGTGATCGACTATAACGTCGCGTGATCGATCAACCCACAGCGAATCACCCTCCATTCCGCTCGAGCAGCGGATATCGCCCGGACGAAAACGCATATACCGGATAATAACATGCTGTGCGTTGGTAACGGCGGTCGTCCAGCCGGCGATCGTTATTCCGTCGCCCGGTGCCGTTTGTCCGGCGATCGTCAGGAACGATTTATTGATTATGAGCCTCGAGTCAAGATAGATAGTACCCGAAACGTCAAAAACTATAGTTCTCGGACCAGTCGCGCTGGTAACTCCATTTCGCAAACTGCCCGGGCCGGAATCATTGAGATTGGCGACATGGTAAGTGTCGCCGCCGCGGCCGCCGATCGTGTAAGCGCCGGCGCCCTCGGCGGTCGGAAACGCTTTGACCGTTGAGGCGATGGTGAATGTCCCGTTTGCGGCCCCCGTGTAATTGGGATCGGTGATGGTCGCCGATATGGTGTAGTTACCGATGGCTGTCGGGGCCGCTGCCGATGAATTGTAGGTCACTGTGGCATTTAATCCGAACGGGTTGGTAGTAACGGTCGCAGATCTCGGTGTTCCATTGTAGTTCTGGATCAGATTCGAAAACGAAATCGCGGCTGCGGCTTTTGTGATCGTAAAGGTCCCCGTTGCCGAGCCTTGATAGTTCGCATCGTTGACGGTCGCTACGACTGTATAGGTTCCGGCATTGGCAGGAACGGTTTGACCGCCGTTATATGTCACGGTGGCCGTCGATCCGCTCGGATCGACCGAGACAGTCGCCGCTTTCGGCGTTCCGTCATAGACCTGCGAAAGATTTGAAAGCGTGACGGCCGCCGTCAATTTTTCCTGTGGCGTAAATCCGGTGATATTGACCGGATTTCGATAAAAATCAACTTCAGCCTGGGTCAGCGGATTTGTGCACGCATTTCGCGAGATAGGGTGCCGCTGACTACAGTCAATCGGCGTTACGCCATCGAGAGCCTTTGAGTTGAACTCCCAATAACGAATATTCGGATAGTTAGTCGCGTCGACCGTATTTGTCGGATTATCAAACCGCCAACCGGCCGGTATGATATGCGAATCCATCTGTGAATCGATCAACACGACCTGACTGAACGGGAAATCGTCCGGGTCGATACGTCCCAGGTAGTTGCCGTTGGTTACGCCCGGTCCTTTCGTCAGGCGGCAATTGACATAGACGTTGCCCAGGCTCGTCGGGCCGTTGCGGATCTGCGTGTAATAGCCGAGGCCTTCGCGAAGGGCCTTTATTTCGGTATTTTTGAAATAGGTCGTTCCCGCGCCCCACATAAAGTCGACATCGCCCTCGATGTAGCTATTTGTAATAAACGCCGATCCCTGCGTCAGGATCGTGTCCTGATAACTGAGGAGATTGACGCTGTTCAGGATCGTCCGCAAGCCGTTTGTTCGCAGAGCCTCGGCCTGCGAACCACCCTGTGGCGTCGTGTTTTGCAGCGTAATATTCTCAAGACTGAAATCATTTGCTCCCGCATTGACGTTAAACGAGGGGCGGGTGTTCGTCGACGGGTTCAAATTGTTGTTGTTAGGGTATTTTTGGATCGTCCCCGCCCGGCTTTCACCTTTGACCGTTATTAATGGCTTATTGCCGGGAATATTAACGATCTCTGTATAAGTTCCGTTTTTGACGTTAATGATC
>JAYVDQ010000391.1:0-6463 GCA_043749325.1 Chloracidobacterium sp.
TGAGCTTGGTGATCTTGACCTTTTCGAATAGGGCGCCGGAGTTTGAATTGTTTCCGACTAAGTATTTGTATGCACCAAATCCGCCGCCGATCACCAACACCAGCAATAGGATCGCCAGCATCGCGCTGCTTTTATTCTGTTTTATGCCGCTTATCATGAATTCGGCACTCGATGCCTTTGTCGTCAAAGCCGGGGCCTGCGTGCTGATCGCATCCACCTGTTGGCTGACTGCGGCGTCAGCGGGCATCATTACGGTTTTGCTGTTATTTGGCGGAACGGTCGCGTCGAACTCCGCACCGCCGTCGATCTCATGTCGCAGCTCGCGCAGCTCGATCGCCACGTCCTTTATCGTCTGATAGCGTTCCTCCGGGTCCTTTGCGAGACAGCGGCGAACGATACGCTGCAGATCGCCCGGAGCGGCCGGATTGTAATCTTTTATCGGCGGCGCAGGTTCGTAGATGATCTGGTGGAGCGATTGGACGACCGAGTCGCCCTCGAACGCACGATGCCCGGTCGCGGCTTCAAAAAGAATGCAGCCAAACGAGAAAATATCCGAACGGTTATCGATCTCATTTGTCTTTCCCTGAGCCTGCTCCGGCGACATATAGCCCATAGTCCCGAGTATCATTCCCGGCTGCGAATGCTGCGGCAGCATCGCGGTGTCGGCCTCATCCTGCTCGTCCGTCAAAGCCCGAAAATCTCTCGACTGGATCAGCTTTGCCAATCCGAAATCGAGGATCTTGGCGTAGCCATCACTCGAGATCATGATGTTTTCAGGTTTCAGATCGCGGTGAACGATACCGGCGGCGTGAGCTTTGGCAAGGCCTTCGGCGACTTGCGTGAGGTATTTCAGCGTTCGTTTTAGTTCGGTCTTTTCGCGATGGATCTTTTCCCGCAAAGTCGTGCCGTCCACAAACTCCATCGCGATAAAGTGCGTGCCGTCCGATTCGCCGATCTCGTAAATATGGGCAATGTTTGGATGGTTAAGAGCGGCCGCCGCCTGTGCTTCCTGCACAAAACGGCGCATTCGTTCCTTGTCGGCGGCAAACTCGGTGGGCAATATCTTTAACGCAACCTTGCGATTGAGTTTAGTGTCCTCAGCAAGAAACACCTCGCCCATGCCGCCGGCGCCGATGGCGGAGATTATTTTGTAATGCGATATGTTTTCGCCTATTTTCAACATATTATGTGTTCGGAATTATAGCATTGTAACAAAAAATACAGCCCCGCTTTTCCAGTTGAAACAGCAATGAGATCAACACATTTTTCTTAACCGCAAATTTACATTCAAATGAAAAATGGCTTATTGCTTGTCATTTTTGCTGCACGTTCTCTATACTCGAACTAGGCGACACGCGCCGGTTGCGGGAGATAAGAGTTGAAAACAGAGTTAAATCGAGGTGACATTTCGGCGGCGGGCTTTCGCTTTGCGATAGTCGTGAGTCGATGGAATGACACTCTTACATCGAAACTTGCCGACGGCGCCATTGATGCCCTGACGAGCGTCGGGGCTGGCGAAGATTCAATAGAAACATTTTACGTTCCCGGTGCGTTTGAATTGCCGCTCGCGTGTCTCAAGGCCGCAAATAGAGGCGATTTCGACGCTGTGATCGCGCTTGGCGTCGTGATTCGCGGCGACACGCCGCATTTTGATTACGTCGCGGGACAGGCAGCCAGCGGCATTTTACAGGCATCTATGCAATCGGGTATACCTGTGATGTTCGGCGTAATTACGGCGGACACGATGCAGCAGGCACTAGACCGCACTGGCGAAAAGGCCGATAATAAGGGGTACGAGGCGGCTATGTCCGCAGTGGAAATGGTAAGTATGTTCCGCGAAATGGATCGCCGGAATCGAGAACTCGACAAGAAGGTTTTACCGCATGTCGCTTGATAAAGCAGAGAAGAGCTCCGGAACACGGCACAAAGCGCGCGAGTGTGCTTTGCAAATGCTGTTTGCATCCGATCTCGTTCACGGCGATTGCGAGGCTCTGACCAGCCACTACTGGAACGAACTCGGCGACACCAGCATCGACGACAAAACACGCAAATTTGCAAACAGGCTCGTCTGCGGCACGTTGAAAGAGGTCGAGGCGATCGACGACCGCATACGTACGCGGGCCGAGCATTGGCGGATCGAGCGAATGGCGATTGTGGACCGTAACGTTCTTCGCTTGGCGGTTTACGAATTTCTCCACCAGGACGACACGCCAAACGCGGTTGCGATAAACGAGGCTCTCGAGATTACCCGACGCTTTTCGACCTACGAGGCTACCCAATTCATAAACGGCATTCTCGACGCGATCAAACAGGACCTGGACAGCGAATCCGCAAAACTCGAGGAAAGATCGCACGCCTCGTCGACCTGACCTCTCCAAAAAACCGAACGATGAGATCTACGGCTATAAGGTTAGGCCTGTTGGTATTGATGCTCACGTATTTTGCCGCGGCTCAAAGTTTGCCGTCAAAGATCCGCGGCTATAAGGTTTACGATGCCAAAGTTGTGGTTACAAATGCCACCGACGCGTTCGTGCAAAAGGACCGCCCGGATGCGATCGTCAGAATACTGAAACCCGCGATCACGAGCGTCAGTCTGTCCGGAGCGGTCGTTGAGATCGGGGCCGAGATAACCGCGATCAATCAATCGGGCAGCGTCGAATTTATGACCTGCCGCGACCTTAGCGTCAATGGCGTCGCTATTGAGGTCGAGGAATATTCACATCCCTTCGCTTTCAAAGAGGGCGAAATGGTGACGTTGCCGAAACCGGCAACTATAGCGATAAAAACCGCGAACATCGCCAAAGCTGCGTATAGAGAATTGGTCGATCCGAAAAAGGACTGGTCGGTGACGGGCACGGTCTTCGTTTTCGGCAAATTCAAGAGATTCGGTTTCAGCTTCAAACGCGTTGTCCCTGTAAAGATCGACCTCACGATCAAGAATCCGCTCAACACCCTCAAACACGATCCTCGATAATTACTTTTTAGCGCGTTTTGCGATAAAATCGAAGTTTACACGAGGCTATTGAAAACAAAGTGAGCGATAAGATTACAAATTTAACGGCATTTATTAACGAAAATTTTGGCTCTAACGCAACGTATGTCGAGGGTCTGCTTGAGCGGTATAAAACCGATCCCAAACTCGTCGACGAATCGTGGCAGACATATTTTAGCGATCTGCTGAATGGCAGCGTACCCGCCGAAGCCTCATCCAATGGGCAGGCTGCGACCCCGTCGGTCGTTGAAACCCCTGCGGTAAAGGCTCCGGGTGCTGCACTGCTCGCGGCCGATACCGAGGCAAAGCCGATCACGGGCGTGGGCAAAAAGATCGTCGAGAACATGGAACAGAGCCTGACTGTTCCGGTGGCGACGAGCTTTCGCAATATCCCGGTCAAGGTCCTTGAAGAAAATCGACGCATCATCAACGAACATCTCGCCGCTCAAGGTCACGGTAAAGTCTCGTTCACGCACATCATCGCATGGGCGATAGTCTCCGCCGCAAAGATATACCCGCACATGAATTTCGGCTTTGGCGTCGTGAACGGCGTCCCGTCCCGGCTCGAACACGAAAACATAAATCTCGGAATCGCCATCGACATCGAGAAAAAAGACGGCTCGCGAAATCTGCTCGTGCCCAATATTAAGGGTTCGAATCAGATGAATTTTGCTCAGTTTTTTGCCGCCTACAATGAGCAGGTCAAAAAGGCCCGCGAAGGCAAGCTCGAAATAGCCGATTTTCAGGGCACGACCATATCGCTCACCAATCCGGGAACGATCGGGACGGCAGCTTCCAATCCGCGTCTGATGTCCGGTCAAAGTGCGATCATCGCGACCGGTGCTATCGAATACCCGGCCGAATATCAGGGAATGACCGCCGCGTCGCTGTCGCAAATCGGTATCAGCAAGACGGTCACTCTCACGAGCACCTACGACCACCGCGTAATACAGGGTGCCGAAAGTGGGTTATTTTTAGCAAAGATCTCCGAGTTTTTGATCGGCCATTACGAATTTTACGACTCGATCTTTGCCGATCTTGAGATCAGCTATCCGCCGCTCCGCTGGGCTGAGGATCACAATCCGTCGCTCTTTGGCAGCGGCCACAGCTCCGAGCAGATCGAAAAACAGGCCAATGTCCTACAGCTGATCAATTCCTACCGGGTTCGCGGCCACCTGTTGGCGGACATCGACCCGCTGAACATGACCCCTCACTATTCGGCCGAGCTCGACCTTGAGAATTTCGGCCTGACGATCTGGGACCTCGACCGCGAATTTATTACCGGTGGGCTGCATGGCGAGAAAACTGCGAGTCTAAGACGAATTCTGGAGATTCTTCGCAAAGCCTATTGCGGCAAGGTGGGCATCGAATATCGCCACATCCAGAGTGACGAGCAAAAAGCGTGGATACGGCAAAGGGTGCGTGAATATTTTGTCGATACGCAGCCGCTCTCCGTCGAAACCAAGAAAGAACTGCTGCAAAAACTTATCGAGGCCGAGCAGTTTGAGCAGTTTCTTCACAAAAAATATCTTGGCCAAAAACGCTTTTCGCTTGAGGGTTGCGAGACAGTCATTCCGATGCTTGACCAATTGGTTGAGGGGGCGTCGGTCCGTGGCGTTGACGAGATTTACATGGGCATGGCCCATCGCGGACGCCTGAATGTGCTTTCAAATATCATCGGCGACCCCCTAACCGGGGCGATGGCCGAGCGGATATTCACGGTGTTTGAAGGGACGTCGCATCCCGATTTCCCGGCCGACGAGGGTGACGTGAAATATCATCAGGGAGCGATCGGACATCGAAAAACGAAAGCCGGACGTGAATTAAAGATCCAGCTATCTTGTAACCCGAGCCATCTTGAAACTGTCGACGCGGTCGTCGAGGGCATGGCCCGCGCGCGGCAGGACGAGCTTCGCGACGGGCACGGAAAGACCCGGCAGGAGACTTACGATCATATTCTGCCGCTGCTGCTTCACGGCGACGCGGCCTTTGCCGGCCAGGGCGTCGTTATGGAAACGCTCCAGCTTGCGGGGCTTCCCGGTTACCGTACCGGCGGCACGATCCATCTTGTCATCAATAATCAGATCGGTTTTACGACCTCGCCGGGCCTGAGCCGCAGCTCGATCTACTCGACCGATGCCGCGCATATCACGCAGACGCCTATTTTTCACATCAACGGCGACGACCCCGAGGCTGCGTTTCGGGTCATCCAGATCGCTCTCGATTACCGCCGTGAATTTAACAAGGATGTCGTGCTCGACCTTGTCGGTTTTCGCCGTCTCGGCCATAACGAAGGCGACGAGCCGAGCTATACGCAGCCGGTCATGTACGCCCGCGTCAAGGCCCATCCCGGCACCAGGCATCTCTACGCTCAGCAGCTTATCCGCGAAGGCGTGATCACCGACGCTGACCTGACGGCAATGACGGACTCGGTCGTCGCGAAATACGAGGGCATCCTAACGCGGGCAAAAGATATCGCGGCCAGGAAACCTGCCAGGGCAAAGCTGTCGGCTCCGGCTCCTGACGATGACGGTTCGGTCGTTTTGGAAACGGGCGTCGCGGCGGCCACGCTCAAACAAGTCGCGGACAAGATATCTTTAGTTCCGGACGAATTTCACATCAATCCGAAAATGGTCAGCCAGCTTGCCCGCCGTTCCAAGATGGGCGATGGGAGCGTGCCGATGGATTGGGCCTTTGGCGAGGCAATGGCAATGGGCTCGCTCGTACTCGAAGGTTATCCTGTACGGTTTAGTGGTCAGGATTCGGGCCGCGGCACGTTCTCGCAGCGTCACGCGAACATGTACGACACGATGACCGGCGACCGCTGGGCACCGCTCAACGAACTTCAGAACGAGACGAATCCACAGGCACGGTCATACGTTTTCGACAGTTCGCTATCGGAATACGCCGTGCTCGGTTTTGAATACGGTTACTCGGTCATTTCTCCGAATCAGCTTGTCGCCTGGGAAGCCCAATTCGGTGATTTTTCAAACGGCGCGCAGATAATCATCGACCAGTACATTGCCGCCTCCGAAGATAAATGGCAGCAAAAATGCCGCCTCGTAATGCTGCTGCCGCACGGCTACGAAGGCCAGGGGCCGGAGCACTCGTCGGCTCGCCTCGAACGGTATCTACAGCTTTGCGCCGAGAACAATCTGCAAGTTTGCTACCCGACCACCCCGGCGCAATATTTTCATCTGCTTCGCCGTCAGGTCAAGCAGGATGTCGTTCGCCCGCTGATTGTCATGACGCCAAAGAGCCTGCTGCGGCTCCCGGCAGCAAGCTCCGTAATGGCTGAGCTGGAAACCGGCGGCTTCCAGCCTGTGATCGACGATGCCCGTATTTCGGACCGTTCTAAGGTAAGACGTATAGTCGTCTGCAGTGGCAAGGTCTATTACGACCTCGATGCCGCCCGTGACGAAAGCTCCCCTCCTGCCAGAGGAGGGGTGGCAGCCGCTTCGGCTGACGGGG